>JANYCV010000593.1 GCA_025360145.1 Acidobacteriaceae bacterium | reverse complement strand
TCAGTGAAAGGCACCGGCATGATCCGCACGCGCGACAAGTTTGAGGATTTTCAACTGCACCTCGAGTTTGCCACGCCCGCGACGGTGACGGGCAGCAGTCAAGGCCGCGGCAACAGCGGCGTCATGATCAACGGCATGTATGAAGTGCAAATTCTCGATTCCTTCAACAACCCGACCTACGCCGACGGCCAGGCCGGCGCGCTCTACGGCCAACAGCCGCCGCTCGTCAACGCGAGCAAACCGCCCGGCGAATGGCAGACCTACGACATCGCTTTCGAAGCCCCTCGTTTTGAAGGCGGCAAACTGGTGAAGGCTGGCAATGTGACTATTTTCCATAACGGCGTACTGTTACATAATCGGAAGGAGATTATGGGCCGGGTGGAGCATAGGAAAGTGGCGGCCTATCTGCCGCATGACGCCGAGGAACCGCTGGCATTGCAGAACCACGATACGCTGGTCCGCTACAGGAACATCTGGGTGCGGCGGCTGACTCCTTACGATCAACCGTGATGTTTATTGGCCTGATCGCGGCGATGGCATTGCAGCCCGACGGGGCAATGATACGGCGAATCTTTGAGAACGCACTGGCACAACGCCGAAAAGAGTTCGGCAATGCCGACGCCCGCACTGCGCAGGCAGCCCGCGATCTGGGCTTGTTTCTGGTTCGCGAACATGATGCGCCAGCCGCATTGGCGGCACTGGCTGAGGCAGTGCGGATCGATGGGAAGCTCGCGGATGTAGCGGAGTTAGCAGGCGTATCCTCACCGGATCAGGCGGAGCCGCTGTGGCAGCGCGCGTCGCTGAGCACCGATGCGGCCTTGGCCTCACGTGCGTTGGCGGCACTGGGCGAGTTACGCGAGGCGGCAGGAGACCGGGCGGTTGCGGCGGATTTCTACCGCAGGGCCTTGGCCAAAGAGGAACTGGCAAGCGGTAAAGACGGTGCTCGCGTGGCGGTACGGCTTATTGCGCTGGCGCTTGTGACGGACCCGCGCCCGGCGCTTCCTCTGCTGCAACGGGCATTGGCCATCAATCGAAAGGCGTGGGGTGAGCGGCACCCGGAAACGGCAACTGCGGAGACGAATCTGGTAGGTCCGTTGCTGGCTGCGGGAAGGGTGGATGAAGCGGTTGCAATGGGCGGCCGGGCGCTGGCCGGATTCGAAGGCACAGTAGGCGATGAGCATCCGCGCACGGCCGCGGCGGCCAGCAATCTGGCGGAAGCGTTTCGTGCGAAGGGCGATCTAAAGCAAGCGGAGCGGCTATATCGAAAGGCTTGGGCGATCGACCGTCAGGCATATGGTCCGAAGCATCCGGAGACGTTGGCCGACGTGCGGAATCTGGCGGAGTTCCTGCAAGAGACCGGACGGGCGCGGGAGGCACAGGAGCTTCTCAGCGGCGCGCGCGAATAGGAACCATCGGGTCGGCTGGCGAATAGATCGCGATGCGGTGATTCGCGAATTTGAGATTCTGCTGCGGCCGGACGGCGGGCATGTGGCACTCGACACACGATCGTCCCGCCACGGGCCGCATGTGACGCGGGGCCGCATGGCATTTCGCGCATTGCGCGTCATAGACGGCGGCCTTGTGCTCCACCGGATCGTGCGGCGAGTGGCACGTCAGGCACGACAGCCGCCCGGCACTCTTGCGAAAGCAGGAACTGGCTGCCAGCATCAATGGCTGATGGCGTGCGTTCCACGGGCTGCGCAGGTCCGTAGCGTCGACCGCGGAAGCAGGCATGCGGTGGCAACTGCCGCAGAGTTCGTTGATTTGGTTTGCAGTCAGCCGGCCTGGATTTTTTATCGACGAGTGCTTCGCTCCCGGCCCGTGACACCCTTCGCAACGGACGCCCATCTCGGCGGGTACGATTGTTTGATCCGCGGCCAGAGTCAGTACGCCGGTGGAATGGCAACCGAAGCAACGCAGGATGGCCGCTGAGGGATCGAAGATGCGGTAGCGCTCGCCGGTCTTCGTTTTGTGTCCGGGCGTTAGGGCATATCCGTTGCCGGAGCGATACCAGCTTTCACCGTGCTCCAGATAGTGCGCGGGGTCCGCCCTACTCACGAAAGTGATGGCTTGCGATCCGGCACCGAAAGCCCAGTCGCCGGGCTGATCCGGTTTGGATCGGGCGAGGGCCAGGGCATGAGCAGTGGAGGATTGCGCGGCGAACTCCGCGGGGTGGCAGGTCTTGCACGCGACCGCCCCGGTGTAGCCGGATTCCGGGGCGGCCGCGAACAGTAGAACTAGAGCAAACAGCGTCAGAAGATAATGCGTCCGGTGTATTGGATCTGACGCCCGAAGGTGCCAGGGCGTTGGGCGATGATCTGTCCAAAGCTGGGCGATGTGGGGTTCAGGATGGGGTTGTCGCCAGTGAAGCTATTCACCAGGTTGTAAGCCTCCATGCGCAGCTCGAACTTCACGCGCTCCGTGATGGGGAACATCTTCGCAAGCGTAACATCGATGTTGACGTAGCGGGGGCCCAGCAGTTTATCGTACTGCACAGGATTCGCACGGCGGGTGAAGGCCGGCAGTTGTTGGATTTTCGATGTGTCGAACCATTTCCCGCTGGTGGGATTGGAGAGGCTGGGGTCGCCGTTTACCAGTGCGGAGCCCAGCCGGATGGGAACGCCCGCGTTATAGGTGAACAGACCGCTGGCGGACCACCCTCCGAAGACGCCGTCCATGAACCAGTTTGCATTGCTCATGAAGTGGCGGCCTTTGCCGAAAGGTAGTTCATAGATGGAAGCTCCTGTCAGCCGTTGGCGGGCATTCTGCGCGGGTTGCCACGTAAATGCCTTGGTGTAGTTATCTACGCTGTCGTAGAACTCCTGGTTGGATTCTTTGTTCAAGTTATACCCAAGTACAAGGTTGAATCCATTTGAGAATGCCCGCTGCACGGAAACCTGCAGGGCCTGATAGTGGTTGCTCCGTCCGGCATTCAGTGTCTGGTTCAGCGTCGTGTATTGCGGGTAGGGACGCATTAACTGATTGACGGCTATGTTTTGTTGGCCGCGCAACTGGCCGGGGAATTTGCTGGGCGTCAGCGCGTTGTAGAAGGGATTTGCGACGGATGCGTTCACTGCGTTGCCGGCCGTAAAAGCAATGCGCGGGTCCACCTGGTTCAGGTCGTAGTCGTAGGGAAGGCTATGGCCGAGGTTGATGAAATAAGTGACATCCGCCACGAACTTGCCGGGCAAAGCTCGCTGGAGACTGACGTTGATCCGGTCGTTGACTCCAGGCGTAAAATCCTGCTGATACCATGTGGCCGCGCCGCCAAGATTGGTATAGGTTCCGAAGCTCTTTCCGGTTACCGGCGTGAGGCCGCCGGGATAGGGATCGGAGAGCCGCTGTTGCGGGACGCCCTGCAACAAGCCCACGGTATTCGACGTGGCGGCGAAGCCTGGATAAGGCACGCTGCCCAGGATGTTCAGGCCATCGGTGAGGGTGGCTGGAATGATATAGCGGGCGTAACCGGCACGTAATGCGGTCAGGTTATCCAGGCGCCACGCGAAACCGGCACGGGGCATGAATAGCGACTTCGGTGTCTGCCAGGACCCGGGATTTGATTTGTCCGTAAAGAGCCACGCTCCGTTGTAAACAGGCGCCGAGGTGCGCAATGCATTGGCTGCCGCGGGCAATTGCGGTGTATTCGGACCCTGGAATTCGGGGATCGGCGCGGTGAGATCCAGATACCGGCTCAAACGGTAATCCGGGTCCTTCATGGGTCCATAGTATTCGTAGCGGAGACCAAGATTGAGCGTGAACCGCGACGTGAGTTTGAAATCGTCCTGCAGGAAGATGGAGTAGAAGTTGTTGCGCGGACGTTGAATGGGAATGCTGTTGATGGCCGACGAGCTGTCCATCGCACCCAGAAGGAAGCTGGCCCAGCCATCGCCGTTCAGCGCCGTATTTGGAGCGTTGAACGTATTCGCGGTAGTGGCGGGGCTGAAGACGAAATTCATCGGTGCAGGCCGGGCTGCGTTCACGTTGTCGCGGCGATACTCGGCGCCGAGCTTCGCGTAATGGCGGCCGATGTTCTTAGAGACCTTCGATTCGAAGTTGTACGAGTTCGGCGTCTGATACCAGTAGCCGGCTTTTCCGAGGTTGGTGGTGCTGCCCTGGTTCACGGCGACACCCGGATAATAGATCTGCGGCAGGTCTGCCAGATAGGACGTGTACCACGCATTGCCGGGCCAGAATTTCTCCAGATCAGAGTCCTTGAGCTGCCGCTCCGGCACGCCGAAGGA
>JANYCV010000565.1 GCA_025360145.1 Acidobacteriaceae bacterium | reverse complement strand
GTAGTCGGTAGATTTGTAAGTCATGTTGCTGTAATCGTTACCACGGGCCGCGCAGCGTTCGTTGTCATTCCGCTCAGCGTATCAAATAATTCCGTCACGCTGCATCGTGTAATCTGGAACGAAGCCAAATGCCCTATCGAGTTCGCGTTCTTGCCATGCTCTTCTTCCTGGTGCTGGTGATGTACTTCGATCGCCTCTGCATCGCCGTGGCTGGTCCCAGAATCCAGCACGATCTGAACATCAGTCCCAGCAAGTGGGGCTGGGTGATCGGTGCTTTTACGCTTGCATACGCTTTGTTTGAAATTCCCAGCGGAATGATGGGAGACCGCATCGGACCGCGGAAAGTGCTTACGCGAATCGTGCTATGGTGGTCGGCCTTCACCGCGCTCACCGGAGCCGTTTCCAGTTATCCGCTGATGTTGGTGGTCCGTTTTCTTTTTGGCGCTGGAGAAGCCGGCGCGTTCCCCAATTCGGCGACGGTGATTCAGCGTTGGATTCCCAATTCAGAAAGAGCGCGCGCCACCAGCGTGATCTGGACGGCATCCGCCGTCGGTGGAATTCTCACTCCATTAATCGTCGTGCCCATTCAAAAGATCTACGGCTGGCAGTTTTCTTTTTTCCTGTTCGGTTCCTTCGGGCTGTTCTGGGCCGCGCTCTGGTACTGGTGGTTTCGTGACACCGCCGCGGAGAAACCCGGAGTGTCCGCCGCGGAGCGCGAACTGATCGGCGACCCGATTCGGCGATCAGGCCACGGGCCGCCCTGGTCGAAGCTTTTCCGCAACGGCAATTTCGTTCGCCTTCTGCTGATGTATCACACGTACTGCTGGGGCGCCTATTTCTTTCTCACGTGGTACCCCACTTATCTGCAACTCGGCCGCGGACTCACTGAAGATCAGATGAAGATCGCATCCTCGCTGCCCGCGTGGGTCAGTCTGGTCAGCCTTCTCGGCGGCGGGTATTTGAGTGACCGTCTGGCCCGGCGGCATTCCCTTCGAGTGGCGCGATCCGCGGTGGGCGCCACTGGCCTGATTATTTCGGGAGTTTGTCTGGCGCTGGCTACCGTAACGCGCGACAACACGCTTGCCGTAGGCCTGTTGACCGTAGGCGGAGGCGCCATGGGGATGATGATTCCGGTATCGTGGTCCATCTGCGTCGATCTGGCGCGGGAACATGTAGGAGCCGTCTCTGGCGCGATGAATACAGCGGGCCAGGTGGGGTCGCTGATATCATCGGTTGCATTCGGATACCTCGTCGAGTGGACCGGAAGTTACGACCGTGCGTTGATGCCGCTGGCGGCCGCGTTGATTGTCAGCGGATGTCTGTTCGCTTCCATTGATCCATCGAAAGTACTGGTGCCGCATTCGCGCGAGACGGTGGCGAGCGGGTCCTGATAAGGAGCTTATGAAGGCTTGGAGATTTTACGGTTTTGGAGATTTGCGGTTGGATGAAATTTCCACGCCGGAGTTACGGCCCGGCCACGTACTGGTGAAAGTATTGTGCGTGCAACCCAGTGTGACCGAGGCGCAGTTGGCCGCGGGCATTCGCACGCTCGCATTCGACCGCATCAAGAAGCGGCTGGAAACGGAAGCGCCGGTGCAGTTGTTTGGGCACGAATTCTGCGTACGCATTCTGGAAGTGGGGCAGGGCGTCACCCGCTTCAAGCCGGGCGACCGTGTGGCTGCGCGAGCCAAACTGCCGTGCCAGAATTGCCAGCTCTGTCTTTCCGGCCGGGGGCATCTCTGCCGGAAGGGGCCCATCATCGGTTTCCAACTGCCGGGCTGTTTCTCCGAGTATGCCGTGCTTCCGGAGATCGCACTCACGCTGGTGGACGATCGTATTTCCGATAGCGAAGCCGCCTGCCTGCAGTCGCTGAGCGACAGTGTGGCGTCGGTGGAAACCGCACGGATTCAGATCGGCGACTCCATCGCGATCCTGGGCCAGGGCAGCATGGGAATGGAGTGCATGCAGATAGCGCGCGTCAGCGGGGCGGGCCGCATCATCACGGTGGATGTGCGGGACGAGGCGTGCGCCATGTCCTTGGAACTCGGCGCGGATCATGCCATCAACGCGACCCGGCAAGATCCGGTGGAAGCGATTCGCGAACTCACCGGCGGTAATGGGGCCGATATTGTTTTCGAGTGTGCGGGGGGCAGTCCGAAGCAGGGCCTTTCCGGAGTGAAGAGCGTGACGCAAGCGATAGATGCCGTGCGCTCCGGCGGCAAGATCATCGGCGTGTCGTGGTTCGGATCGCCGTTCGAAATGGACATCGATCTCCTGCGGGAGCGGAGCCTTCGCTATCTGTTTCCCGACATCAGCACGCTCGAACACCTGGAGCACACAGTGCGGCTGGTGGCATCGGGTCGCGTGCGGTTGAAGCCCACCATCACTCATGTGCTGCACGGCATTGAGCAGGTGCCACAAGCATTTGAGATCACTGCGAACAAGGGCAAGTACAAAGCGATCAATCCGGCACAGGTGATGATGTGAGCATGAGTCCAGCGAAAACACGCGCCAGTCTGATGAAGTTAGGGGCAGGCCCGATTTCCGATGCACTGGGGAAAACCGGAGCTATGGATCATGAGATCCGCCCCCGTTCGGCCAACCCGCGCATGGCAGGCCCGGCGTTCACAGTGCGCGTTCACACCGCCGATATTTTAATGGTGAGCAAAGCTCTGTCGGAATGCCCGAAGGGAAGCGTCCTCGTGATTGACGGCCATGGGGAACGAAACACCGCGCTGTGGGGTGGATTGACCACCGCCGCGGCGGATCGCAAAGGACTTGCCGGCATCGTCGTGGATGGTGCTATCCGCGACATTGCCGAGATACGCCGCAGCCGTCTCCCTGTTTTCGCGCGTGCGGTTGTCGCAAATGCCGGCGGGGCAGAATACGCCGGCGAATTGGACATCCCCGTGCAATGCGGCGGAATCGTGGTGAATCCGGGAGACTGGCTCGTCGGCGATGAGGATGGCGTCGTGGTGATTCCAATTAAGCGGCTGGAGGAAGCCATCCGGATCGGCAACAGCATCATCGAAGCTGAAAAGCGGATTGCCGCTGCTATTGCCGCGGGGGAAGATCTGGGGACATTTATGCGCGTGGACGAAGTGCTTGCTGCGAAGGCGAAGGAGATTTTCGTTCCGCAGCTTCGGATCCGGCCGAAGTAACGCAATAATATGGCTGAGAGACTGAACCTGATAAACTTGGCGGGACCCATGCCACCAGATGTGACCTCTGTAGCACTTGTGATCTGCGAGAAAGTATTAACGGAAGAAAGCCACGTCTGTAGTGCGATTCGGGTTGCGGATGTTTTTGAGGTTACTGAAGGTCCAATAGTAGCCCACGCTTTGTTGGTGATTAAGACTGAACCAACCGCCGACCCCAACCGCGAACATAGTCTAGAAGTGAGATTATTCAACCCCCAGGGGGTGGCCTGCCGCATCTCACGCGAGAACGAAATAGTCAAATACTTTTCAAGCATCCCAGATCCAGGAGTTCATGGCGGGATAACGGTAGCTATTGATTTAAACTTTAGCGGATATCCTGTCGGAACCTATATGCTGCGTGTTTGGCTTGACGGGGAAGAGGTCAGCAAAGCGCCGATTATGCT
>JANYCV010000405.1 GCA_025360145.1 Acidobacteriaceae bacterium | reverse complement strand
CTTCGTGCCCGGATCGTACTTCACCGGCAGATGCGCCGCGTAGTCCACCCAATTCGCCGAGAGCTTCATCTCCGCCAGTTCCTGCTCGCCCGGCCGGAAGCCGCACTCAAGCCCAGGCGTCATGGTCAACAGATTCTCCACCGTGACCTTCGAATTCGGGAACGCCGGCTGCGATGTTTTGACCAGTCCTTGATCGACCGCGATCCCGACAATCGCCGAGGTGATGCTCTTGGTAACCGAAGCCGCATCGTGTACCGTGCCCGGCGCGAATGGATAGAAGTAGCTGTCGAGAACCACGTACCCGTGACGGATCACCAGCAGGCTGTGAAGACCCGGAGGACGTTGGTCGATCGCCTGCGCAAGAACCTGGGAATCGAGGCCCTGCGTTTCAGGAAGCGCTTCCCGCCAGCCCTTCGTTGGCCAGAAAGTTTGGCCGTTCATCACGCCGCAAAGCACCAAACATGCAATCCAGATCTTGCGCAATTTCACTCTCCCCAACGATCCGCATCGAGCTCCGCGGGATCGTCAATCTTTCGCATCCACGCCTTCAGCTTTCCATTCAACTCGCGAACCGTGGCCGTGTCCGCGGCAAGGTTCACCCGCTCCAGCGGATCGCTCCGCAGATCGAACAGTTGAGTGTACTTCACACCATGGGCATTGTACTGAATTAGCTTGAAGCGGTCTGTACAGATGCCGCGCTGTACGTTGCGATAAGCAAGAAACAGAGAGTCCCGCTTCGGCGCGCGGCCCGCCAGGCTTTGCGTCTCCATTGTATTTGGAACCGGCAAACCGGCGAGTTCCAGCAGAGTCGGAGCCATGTCGGAGATGTAACAGAGATCGTCGCGCCGCTGGTTGCGCGCAAGTCCCGGCCCGCCGATCACCAGCGGCACGCGCACACTATGATCGTAGAGATTCTGTTTGCCCATCAATCCGTGCTGGCCCACCGCGAGTCCGTTGTCTCCGGCAAACACTACCACGGTGTCATCGTCATGTCCGGAAGCTGCCAGCGCATCGATCACTCGGCCGATCTGTTCGTCCACTTCGGTGATCATGGCGTAGTAGTCCGAGAGTTGATCCTGCACGTTCTCGCGTGTTCGCGGAAACGGGGCCAGCAGTTCATCGCGGACCTTAAGCTCGCCGTTATCGAACGGATGCCGCGGCAGGAAATTCTCCGGCACCTTCATGGCGCTTGCGGGGTAGAAATCCTTGAAGCGAGCAGGAGCCATCCGCGGATCGTGCGGCGCAGTGTAGGCGAGATACAGCAGGAACGGTTTCGCGGCGTTCTTCTGCCGCTTCAGAAATCCGACAGCCGAATCCGTGAAGGCCTCGCTCGAAAACTTCGTAGCTTCCCGCATCGTGCTCGCTTCATACTTGCCGGAAAGATCGTAGTGGAACACGGGCGTGTGAAGATGATCCGCCATGCCGCCGAAGAAAATGTTGTCTCCATCGGCGAAGCACCGATTGAAAAGCGCGGGTCCGTTGTGCCACTTGCCGCTGGCGAAGGTGTTGTATCCGGCTTTACGAAACAGTTCAGGATACAGATCGAACGGCCGCGCGCGGCCAGGGTAAGGAGCGATCATGCTGTCGGTCACATGAAACAGTGTCTGCCCGGTTAACATCATGGCGCGGCTTGGCGCGCAGACGGCGGGGATGGTGCCGCCCATGATGTGGGCTTGCGTGAAGGTAACGCCGCGCGCCACCAGCCTGTCCATGTTCGGCGTGCGGATGTCCGGATTGTTCACCGCATGCAGCGTGTCGAAGCGCTGATCGTCGGTGAGGATCACCAACACGTTCGGCTTTTTGGCTGGCTGCCGCGCGAACGCCGAAGCCGTGATGCCGCAGAAAAATTGTCTTCGATTCATGACATTCGCAGAGGTTGAGTTACAATGGTGTTCGGCACTCTGGCTGAGTGGCGAAACTGGCATACGCAACAGACTCAAAATCTGTCGTCCTTCACTGGGCATGTGGGTTCGACCCCCACCTCAGCCACCACAACGTAGAGAGTTTATCAGATCAGGCCCACCCGGTTGAGGCGGCCGTTAAGAGTTACGAAGTTGTCCGATGACTTCCCGCAACCTCCGCAATCCTGTGAACCGGGGCCCTTGCGTGACATGTCCAGCTTCCAGTCCGGAAACAGAATCCGGACAACCTCACCACGGTGGCAGTTCATCGTCGACAGCCACTTCCGGCCGATTCCCATCCTCTGTAAATTGGAATAGCTGAGGGCGTAGATCGGCCGCTCGCGGTTTGTCGATCCCCTTCTTACGAAGACCGGCCGGCTCGGCGGGAGAGATCCACGTCACGATGACGCGTGAACCCTCAGCCTCCGCCAACGGCTCCATTAATTCCACCCGCCCGTTGCGGTAAATCCCTTCAACCGACTTCACCATACCTTCAGTATCCCGCGCGACTCACCGCCGGGTGAAGCGGGTTGATCCAGCTATTTCGGGCGTTGATATCCGCAGGCCCGCCGGCCGTATCCGCGGCAAACCACGGAAGTGACCGGTCACTTTGATCCGGGATAACGGGGCACTTGGAAAGAGCGGCTTTCCGGCGGGCTATCGGTACGCCAAATAATTTGCAAAGTGAGAGGCATGCCAATAAGCCGGCGCAAACAAAAGCATCTTCCATGGAACTGGAATGGCCAGCCGCTGATAAACGCTTTCCGTAAAGCCGGATGACGGGAGGATGATCCCGCGAACGACATGCCTCTCTCGTCCGTTTTCATGTTGGCCAGACGGGCGCGATACAGCTCACCGTGGTTTCCGTTTACCTGCAAGGCCGCTATTTCCTCAGCAAGGGCGGGCCCGAGACCTTCCGCAAGGGCTCCCAAACGATGGCATACTAATAGACGTCAGGTTTCTCGATGCCAACGGCGGGCACCAGCAGGATCACAACGGAACAGGGTAAACGCGGCGGAAAACCTTGCGTCCGCGGCCTGCGAATTACAGTCTGGGATGTCCTCGGTTGGCTAGGTGCTGGGATGACCGGGGAGCAGATTCTCGACGAGCATCCCGACCTCGAGAAGGCTGATTTTCCCGCTGTCTATCAGTTTGCCGCCGAGGCTGGCCGCCGGGCCCATCTCGTTTGAGACTGCTTCTCGACGAGAATCTGTCTCCACGGCTTACATTTCGCTTGGCGTCTCTGTTTAGCGGCCTGATCCATGCACGCGATGTCGGCCTCAAGCAGGCGGGCGATGAAGAAATCTGGGATTGGGCAAGAGAGAATACCTATACGGGCATCACCGCGGACACCGATTTTGTCGCCCTCGTCAATCGCAGAGGTCCGCCGCCTAAACTGATTCACCTCGAGCGCCGCGATTTCCCTTTCAACGTGATCGAAGAACTCCTCCGCCAGAATGCAATTCGGATTTCTGAATTTGAGAATGATCCGAATGCCGGTTTGCTGATTCTTCGGCCACCTTTGATGAAGCAGGCCCGGTGAGCCGGGGATTTACTCCGGTGGCCATTCTGAACAGTGGTAAGCGCCTTTGTCGGGAGTAATCGGCGGCCCGCATCCGAGGATGGACAGGAGCCGATGATCAACTTATCTCTGTCTGAGTCTGAGCAAAGTTTGGAAATGATGACAAGGGTATATGGATTACGCCCAAACACCATGAACGGGTACGCTGAACAACTCACGGTCACAACGCCGGCAATGTAAGCTGGTTAAAGCAATTTCAACCAGCATCACAATGATCTGCAAATATGGCGCGCATTGAAGGTATTCGAATACGAAATTTTCGCGCATTACGTGACATCACGCTGGGGCGAGTCCTCAGTAAACAAGGCCCAAAACCGCTCACACCCATGACTGCAGTAATCGGAAAGAACGGTGCCGGGAAAAGCACCCTTTTCGATGCATTTGGATTTCTGGCCGATTGCCTCCGCTCAGGAGTCGAAGAGGCCTGTGACGCTCGAGGACGCGGTGGCTTCGATCGATTAAAATCACAAGGCGCCGAAGGGCCGATCGGCTTTGAGGTCTACTACAAAGAAGACGG
>JANYCV010000399.1 GCA_025360145.1 Acidobacteriaceae bacterium | reverse complement strand
TTCGCGGATATCGGCAAGGAAGCTGGACCGGCTTTTCAAGAGCTGCGGCCGGCGCGCGGCATGGCGGCCGGGGATCTGGATGGCGATGGAAATCCGGAGATCGTGATCGTTAATATGAACGCGAAGCCGAGTCTTCTGAAGAACGGCGGCAAGGTGCAGAACTTCATTAACATCCGGCTGGTGGGGACGAAATCGAACCGGAGCGCGATCGGTGCCAGAGTTACGGTGCAGACGGGGGCGCGCAAACAGATTGACGAAGTGATGAGCGGAGGCAGTTTTTTTTCGCAGAGTGACTTCACGCTGCACCTGGGAGCCGGACTGGCGAAATCCGTAGACCGCGTGCAGGTTAAGTGGCCCGGCGGACTGGTGCAGGAGTGGAAGTCCCTGCCGGTGAATGCGCTGGTCACGCTGACGGAAGGCGATGAGAAGGTGGTACGGCGTCAGTTTCCAAGACAGTTTCCAAAAGGTGCGGAGTAGTAGTAGACTCTGCAATATGCGTTTTGCGGTTTTCCTTTTCCTCGCGCTGCCCGTTGCCGCGCAACATGGGCAGTATGTCGGCGGCTCCCGGCATCCTTCCATTGGTAATCCAGAAGCCATTGCGGCTGGAGCGAAACTATACGCAACTTCTTGCGCGGGTTGCCACGGTCCGGATGGCAGTGGCGGCCGCGGACCGAATCTGGTGCGGCGGTCGCTGTGGCATCCACTGAGCGACGAAAACATTTTCAGCGCGATCCGCAACGGAGTGCCGGGAGCGGACATGCCGCCGACCAAACTGCCGGACGATCAGACGTGGCAGTTGGTGGCGTTTCTGCACGCATTGATAGGACCCGCGAGCGAGAACGCCATACCGGGTGATGCAGCCGCCGGTGAGCAGGTTTTTTGGGGCAGCAAGACGGGATGCTCGGAGTGCCACGCGATTGCGGGGCGCGGCGGACGCATGGGGCCCGATCTCACGAATGTAGGCGGCAGTCATCCACTGGCGCTTATCAAGGAGTCGATTGTGGAGCCATCGAAAGACCTTACGTTTCTGGGGAATGAGGGAGTTACCGTCACGATGAAGAACGGCCAGGTTTTGAGAGGTGTGGCGCGCAATCGCGACAACTATTCGATGCAGGTGGTGGACCGGAAAGGCGACCTGCACATGATCCCCATGATGAACGTGAAGGAATTAGGTATCAAGGACGGTTCGCCGATGCCGGGAGATTATGGCAAACGGCTTTCGCCGCTGGAGCTACGGGATCTGCTCGCTTATCTGGCCCACCAAGTCTCCCGCCCGCAAGGCAATAGCCCGCAGGACAAAAACTAACACAATGCGAACTCTTTTACTTACCTCCCTATTCTGTCTCTGCGCTTCGGCGCAGGTGCGGTTTGAAGATATCACGAAGGGGCCCTCCGAGAACTGGCTGACCTACGCAGGCAACTATCAAGGATGGCGCTATAGTCCGCTAAAGAAGATTACCGTGGACAACGCCGGCTCGCTTGCGCCGAAGTGGGTCTATCATGTGCCCAATGCGAAAGGATTGCGGACATCGCCGTTGGTTTACAAGGGTGTGATGTATGTCACCAATTCGAATTCGATGTATGCGCTGGATGCACAGTCGGGGCGATTGATCTGGCAGTATCTGGACACGCGCGCGAAGGGCCAAGGGGTCAATCGCGGTTCGGCGATTCTGGGCGACCGCGTGTACTTCACCTCTAACGACAACTACCTGACGGCGCTTGACCGGCAAACCGGAGCGCTGATCTTCGCCAAGAACTTCGCGGACGCGGGCAAAGGAATCAGCTCCACTTCGGCTCCGCTCATTGTGAAGGACAAAGTGATTGTTGGAAGCGCCGGCGGCGACAGCGGGATGCGCGGGTTTGTGGCCGCACTTTCGGCAGCCACGGGCGAAGAAATCTGGCGGACCTATACCGTTCCGGCGAAGGGCGAGAAGGGCTCCGAGACGTGGGGCGATCTGCTGGAGTGGGGCGGCGGCGCGACGTGGCTATCGGGCACCTTCGACCCGGAGACGAATACTCTGTATTGGACTACCGGAAATCCGTGGCCGGATTTCACGGGGAAGGCGCGTTCGGGCGACAACCTCTACACGTGCTCGCTGGTGGCGCTGGATCTTGAGACCGGAAAGTGGAAGTGGCATTTTCAGTTCACGCCTCACGATACCCATGACTGGGATGCGCAGAGTTGGCCGGTGCTAATTGACATGGAGTTCCGCGGCAAGATGCGCAAAGTGGTGCTGCATGCGAATCGGAATGGCTTCTTCTATGTGCTGGACCGGACTACCGGCGAGTTTCTACGAGCGACGAAGTTGATCGACAAGGTGACCTGGGCAAGCGGTATCGACGACAAGGGCGCTCCCATTCTGATCCCGGGCATGGACCCCTCGCCTGACGGTAAATGGGTTTGTCGCACTAAGTGGCATCCCGAGCGCGCGTACACGTTGTATGTCGTGTCTCGCCCGGATGCGACCGGGGCACGTTCGTGGCTGTCAGTCGGACATGCGACAAGCAGTTCGCTCAGTATTGATCCAGCCGTTGCACTGCTGGTCGGCGAAACGGCCGTGGTCTTCGCATCCACCGTGCCTGCGGATTCGAAATCGGATCTGGTTAGACATTGATAGACTGCTCACTCCTCAATTGCATTCCCATTTTTTCGGACACTTTAATGGCAAGCACAGAGAACGACATTCGCTATTACATTCGAATTCGTGGGCGGGTCTTAGGACCGTATTCTGTAAAGCAACTGAACACGCTTCGGACACGAGGGCAATTCAGCCAATCGAATGAGATCTCGATTGACGGGCAGACTTGGGAATTGGCGGCGAGTCTGGAAGCGCTCTTCGGAACAGCGCCACGAAAATCTGTAGAGAAGGAAAAAGAACCCGCGACTGGTGAATTTTCTCAACCAGTGGAAAGTCATGGTGATGCGGTTTGCTGGCATTACAGCGTTAACGGTGAACAACAGGGGCCTGTGACTTTGGTCGAACTTAATGAATTGCTCGATCAGGGACGGTTGAATCTCAATGACCTGATCTGGAAAGATGGGATGGCTGCCTGGACAACTGCGTC
>JANYCV010000495.1 GCA_025360145.1 Acidobacteriaceae bacterium | reverse complement strand
CGTGACGGTGACGGTGAATAACCCGCCTATTTCCGGCCCCAGCGCGGGGAATAATCGATTCGTGGAAGTGATCGTTTCGCAAGCGCAGCCGACTTGGTTCATGCGTGTGCTCAATGTGAATTCGGCCACCGTGGCAGCCCGCGCCGTGGCGGGAACCGGACCGGGGAAAGCATGTGTTTATACGTTGAACCCAAATACAGGAATAGGCAACGGCTTCACGATTACCGGAACTGCGACCGCCACCTTTGGATGCGGCGTCTACTCCAATTCAGACTTTCGAGCCGTGGGCACATCATGCGTCTCAGCGCCCACTGTTAGTTATGTGGGTTCCTACACTGCACCGAGCTGCGGCAGCCCCATTGTTTCGCAGGGGATCCAGGTTGTTGACCCGCTCAAAGGTAGATACGCCATGCCTACACCCGCTACTCCTTGCGACGCCGCCCACACGAATGTGAAGTGGACGACCGACCCATCTGGCTTGACAACTAGAACTCTAACGCCAGGAACCTACTGCGGAGGAATTGATATTGGCGGCTCGTCCACGAATGTCGTTTTCAGTGCAGGTACGTATATCCTACTGGGAGGCGGACTGAAGATTACAAGCGGAGTGAATATCACCGGTAACGACGTGACCTTTTTCAATACTTTTGACGGTAGCCACAACTACGCGGCAGTGAAGATTACTGGAAGCGGGCTTGTGACCTTGAGGGCACCGACCACTGGGACGTATAAAGGCTTACTGTTCTATCAGGATCCCCTAGTAACGTGGGCAAATAATAACGGGAGCATTATCGCCGGCTCAGCAGCTTCGGTCTATGACGGGATTATTTATTTTCCAACCACGAATCTCGACTATACGGGTAATAGTTCGACAACGGTTGGTGGTACGGATGGATATACCCTGCTTATCGCCTATAACATGATTATTCACGGCACGTCGGACATCAACGTAGATTATTCGACTGTCGGCGGTATTAGTCCGCTTCCGGTTGCTCAGTTCACGGAATAGTTTATCGCTTTCAAGCCGGCGCGGATTGCGGAAGTTGCTGAGTCCGGTGTTCTAGGAGTCTGTCGGAATGAAACTGTTTTCTACCAAGAATCAACAACTTACAGACCATGCAATGTTCGTAAGTTATTGATTCTACGTTCGAGAAATTCTATCTCCGACAGACTCCTAGGGTTAGGACTCGGCTGACTATTAGCATGCGACACAATGTAGGCACAATCAGGAACGCTCTGGTATCGTTCCTGGTGTTGGCGTTTGCAAGTATCAGCAGTGGCCAGTCTTCTGCTCCCGTGAAGGCATTTTATACGGAAGGATTTCAGGTTCCGCCCAGGTGAGATGTTACCCCAGCTGCGAATGCGCTATATGAGGCTTGGCAAGCCGGAGTGCGACAGGCGAGGTGTCTTTACTTACCCGGACTGATCTCGCCATGTCCCCTCGAACACCCCCGCCATAACCTCCAATCCCGTTCGGATTGATCCCCGGAATCGCGCCCTCGTAGGCGAAGCTCGAATACGTGGCGTAACAACCGCGGAAGCGGAACAGAGGTCCGCCTCCCCGGAGGCGCTGCACGCACTGGAAGGGTGTTTTGGGCTATACTAACCGGATTCATCATGTCCTTATCTAAGGTAGTCATTGTTGGCTTCGCACTTCAGGCGCTTTGTTTTTCCCGGGGCGTTCGTGCCCAGTTCGACCCTCGAAATCCCGAGATCGGGCCTTTCCCGTCTGACTTTTTAACCGTCCCAGATTCCGCGCAGCGCACGGGCAGCAGGGTGAATTTGCCCCTGCCGGATTGCAAGGCCTTTCCGAGTGACTGCGGCGAGCTCACGCTGATCAATCAGCTGGACGGGTTTAATCCAACGGGAAGAATGACCGTGAAGTTCTCCGCACCGGTGAATCCGGACACACTACGCGACGGATTGCTCTATATCTGGCTGGACCCGGTGCTGCCCGGGCGATTCAACCTGGGGCCCTCGGGTAGAGTCACCGTCATCAATCAGCCCGTCTACGATCCGGCGACGAATACGGCTTACGCGAAACCGGACGAGATTCTGGAAAGCGGGCGGCGCTACCTAATCGTCGTGACGGACAAAGTGCGCGACCTAAACGGCGATCCAGTGGAGGCGGAGCTCGGCTTCAACCTGTGCCTGGCCAAACAGATTGGCGGCGACTATTGCGCCCAGCTCTCCGATGCATTGGCAAGCGTTCGTTCCAGCGTCGGGTCCGCCAATGTGGTGAATGCCAGCCTTTACACGACTCTGGCCTCCTCGGCCTGGTTTGAGCAGGTTCTTCCCGTCATTGAACAGACCTCCGCAAACTTCGCCCGAACGGGATCCCCGAATTCCATTGCGATGTCCACGGTGCAAGGTTTGCTGGTCCACAGGCAGACCACTGCCACTCAGTTTTCAGACCTGCCCGTGCCGCTCACGCCGTCTCTGATCGCGCAGTTCAACGTGGGCACGCTCGCCTTCGGCTCCTTCCAGTCGCCCCGGTTTATCGGTCCCACGTTCGCGATTCCCAATACCCCCACGCTGAGTACGCCGGTTCCTGTGGGAACAGAGGAGATCTTCTTTCACGTGTGGCTGCCGAAGTCACCCGCGCCGGCTCGCGGGTATCCTGTGATCCTCGCCGGTCATGGGTTCGGCGATAACAGCTTCGGGCTTGCGACCGCTGTCGCGACGGCGAATGCGGCAGGCTACGCTGTAATCGGGATGAACGCCGTGGGCCATGGCCGCGGACCGAAGACCACGGTGCGGTTGTTCCGGGCGGACGGGTCCGTAGCGGAGTTCCCGGCGAACGGACGCGGTATCGATCTGAACGGCGACGGCACGATCGACGACGGGGAAGGCTGCCTGGTCGTGGCGCCGGGAGCTCCTTTGGGATTCCGCGACTGCTTCCGGCAAACGGTGGTGGATTTTCTTCAATTGATCCACGCCGTTCGTACCGGGATCGACCTGGACGGCGATGGGCGATTTGATCTGGATCCGTCTCTGATCACCTACTTCGGCCAGTCTCTCGGCGGAGGCTACGGCACCGCACTGACGGCGGTTTCACCGGACATCAAAGCATCCGTGCTGAACGTCGCCTTCGGCCCGCAAACCGACACCCGCCTCTCGAGCCAGCGGGGTATCTCCCGCAGCTTCCTTGCCTTCCGCCAGCCTTCGCTGCTGAATAACGGGGCGGATTTTGTGGACGACCTCCCGCTGCGCTTCCAACCTGTGAAGCTCCGCACGACACCGGGCTCGGCCGCCATTCAGGAGGTTTTCGATCGGGTGGACTGGCTGGAAGCAGTCACCTCGCCTGTGGTGCTCGCCCCGTTTATCAAGTCGGCCACGCTTCCTGGCCAGGGAATCAAGAGGGTGCTGTTCCAGATGGCGCTGGGCGACCAGACTGTAGCCAACCCCTCCACCACATCGATCATCCGGGCGGCCAATGTGACCAATCAGGTGTCGCTCTACCGCTTCGACATCGCCAAGAGTGTGGACCCGACCTTGCCGCCGAACCCTCACACCTTCCTGATTCCGGTCGGGAGTAACGCGACCGCGGCGATCGCGTTCGCGGCCCTGCAGCAGGGCTTCACGTTCCTCGCGTCTGGTTCGGTCGTGGTTCCGGACGTGAACACGCTCCTGCGGCCGCTGTTTGGGAAGGACCTGTTTGAGGAGCCTCCGGTGACGTTGCCGGAGAAGTAGACTCGGCCCGTGGCGGAGGCAGTCTTGCCTGCAGTACCGCTTGTCGAGGCGGCATGCCAGTCGTCGGGAGAACGGCCGCGTGAATGCCGGAAGGCTCCCCCGCGCGGGCACTTACTGGACGGCGATGGTGGCTGAGTCCGAAAGTGCTCCCATGGAAATCTGGATCGGCACATCGTCGCCGGAGGCGATGCTGGACGGAATCTGAACGTTTACCTGATAGAGGCCTGTGTAGCCGGGGGATAGGCCGGAGAACAGCACGTCCACTGCCTGGCCTCCAATGGTCACCGTTGGAGTCGCTGTCGTGAGATAGACCGGCCGTCCGTTGAGAGGTGCCACATTTCCGGTCTGCAGCGGGGTGCCACTGGGATCGCCGTTGGGCGTGGCTTGGCCTAGTCCGGTGACGTAGATCTGAACGTAATCGCCGCGGTGCGCGGGCTGGCCGCACACCGCGGCCGGAACCAGGGAGCCACAGTTAGTGGGCAGGTTCATGCGGGCCGCCATGGCGGTGGGCATCGCGATCCAGGCCGTATTCGCGGCAACCGCGACGGCGTTCCGGCGGGTGGAGACACCCGGATCGGAGTAAAAAAAGATCCCCGGGGTGGCGGGCGCCAGGGTTACGGTCTGGGATGCGGACAGGCCAGCCGGATTCTGTACGGTCAAACTCACAGTGCCCGTCGACGGCAGGTCCGTCGGCGCGAGCACATTGATCTGGCCGCCCGTAGCGGCGAAGGCGAATACGGGAGCCGGGGTGGTTCCGAACTGGACGCGGACCCCGTTCACCGCAGTGGCTGGAAACACCGAGTAGTTGTCTTGCGTTCCGAATCCTGTACCGAAGACGCTCAGGATCGCGCCGGCGGAAACGACACCGGGCGAGCGGAAGCTCGCGGCATTGAGTGGCGCGCTGACGGTTGGCACGGGCGCCGGGGTGGCCGCCGCCTGATTCGACGGAAGGCCCTCGCTGCTGCCGTTGACGGTCGTGACGGTGTAGTAGTAGGTGGGTCCGTTGGAAACGGTCGTGTCCGCGAAGTTTGTGGCCGTAATGCCGGAGCCGACCACAATGCCATAGGGGCCGCCGTTCACCGTTCCGCGTTTCACATTGAAGCCGGCCGCACCGGGCACGGGACTCCAGCGAAGCGCCACCTGTTTGTTCCCGCCCGTTGCCGTCAGGTCGACCGGTACTTTAAAGAGATCGCTCAGATTCGTCTGCGAGGCGGCGTCGGCGATGAGGCTAACGCCAAAGATTTCCTCCACGGTGCGCAGCAAGGATCCGTGAGAGTAGCGGATCGTGTTCGAGTATCCGCCGCCCTTGGCGTATGGCGAAAGAACCAGCATGCCGATGGGTCCATCGGCGTCGCCATCCCCTTCGTCCCAAGTCAAGAACAAAGCGCCGCCGTTCTGGTACGCCTTGGAATTGAGAATCGCAGGGACATTCGCGGCCAGCCAGCTGTCTGTCTGGCGGATGGAATCGAAGAGCGGGGGGCAGGCGTCGTGGCCGCTATTGCACAGATTGGGGGTAATGAAGACATACTGCGGCAAATTGTTGGACTGTAGATCCGTCGCCAGTTCGGCGAAGGGTCGCACGTGCGCCACACAATAGGCCGAACTCGTGTCGTTCAGATTGCTCACGTCGTCAAAGTAGATAAACGGATTGTGCTTGCTCACATAAAGATCGACGTCGGTGAGCGGACAGCTGCCGCTGCGGATATCTTCCTGGTAGGTTTTCCAGGAGATGCCCGCGTCCCTGAGCTGGGTCACAAGGTGAGCCGTCGTGCGCTGGTGGTTGCTCCGGGGACTGTTGTTGTCCGCGATGCCGAAATTCCTGCCGGCCTCGAGCCACAGGTAGTTCGGCAGACTGGGGTGGTTGCCCGGGGGGGTGAAATACTGCTCTGCGTACGAGGCCTGGGGGAGGAGCGTGTTATTGATATACGGCGCGTTGGCGCTGCCTTTGATCTGACTAAATCTGTGGTTCTCCGCGACGATGAGGAACACCGTCCTCAATCCGCTGGTCTGAGCGGCCAAGGGCAGCCAGGAGAGTGTGGCACAGACCAAAACGAACCGTACAATAGCATTCACTAATTTCAAGTCTCCCTCTGCCCGCGCACGTACGCTTCGCAGGACTATATTCAATTGTCGCAAACTTCGATTTGCGGATTGCGGAATTGAAGCACCTTCAGACTCAGTCGCCCTAGGTGAAAGTGGCTGGAGCTACGTTCCCAGCGCCTGCTGGCGAGCCGGTTACCCACGTGAAGTCGCCCAGTGCAGACTAATCCGGGCCTATCTTCGGATTGACTCCTCCTGTGAAACGCCGTTCATGGAAATCACATGAGTGTGTAGTCGCCAACTCGCTGAAGTAAGACTCATCGAGGGTTTGCAAGCCGCTAGGTTGGTTATATGGCGTAGAGCCTGCTTCTTTGCAATCCACTAGGTTGAAATTTGGCTCCCCAAAAACCATGGTTTCCAACGACCTCTCCAGGCCGTAAGTTATTGTATTTACAAGGGACGCTACTAGGGCTAGACGAGCCGCGTGTAGTCACGCGGCTTCGCGTTGGCGGACGGTTTTAGCGATTTGCTCACCGGCGATCCTACGGGCGATGCGTAGATCGTACTCTGACTGCAGGTTCAGCCAAGTCTCCGGGGTCACGCCAAAGTAGGTGCCCAGCCGCAATGCCGTGTCCGCCGTAATGGCGCGGGTTCCGTGAACAATACTATGAACGCGGTTGGGCGGCACATGCAGGTCACGGGAGAGACGGTTTATGCTGATGCCGAGCGGTTTCATGAACTCCTCGCTCAGGATCTCGCCTGGATGGATGGGATCGAGCAGTTTCGTTTTCTTGGTCATAGGTTGCCTCAGTGATAGTCCACTATCTCAACGTGGTGCGCCTCGCCGTTTCGCCAGACGAAGCAAATTCTCCACTGGTCGTTGATTCGAATACTGTGCTGCCCGGCCCGATCTCCCTTGAGGGCTTCGAGGCGGTTGCCCGGGGGAACCCGAAGTTCCTCTAGCCTTTTGGCGGCGTGGAGGTAGAGGAGTCTGCGCCGGGCCACCCGTTCGATCGCCCGGAACCGGAGCACGGTCCGATCTTGGAAGAGCGCCTCGCTGTCACGGCATCGAAACGACCGAATCAAGATCCAGTATATGACGTGACAGGTATTCCGTCAATCGGAATGGCATACGTCGGAATGGCATACGTGCTCTGGGCGAGGGCCAAAAGTAATGGAGTTTGGACTGCCTCGCAAAGATGATTGTTGACAAGGGGGTTGAATCTGGTTCCCCAAAAACCATGGTTTCCAACTACCTCTCCACCTGTTTTAAATGACTTAGCTCGGTATTCAATCTCTTATCGTTCGGTCCGATTCGTCCTCCTCGCAGACAACGTGTCTCTAGTTAGCCGAATCGCGTAGTAGGATCGATACAAACGCGTAACACCTTGAGTTCGATGCCTCGCGGAAACCCACGGTCCGGGTTGTTTTGGTGAAACTACGACCGTGCTGGAACGTAAGCGTCAGAGCAACAGCAGGGTTGACGGCAGCGGCGTGAGCGGTGAAGACTGAAAGCAGGATCAAAGCAGGGAAGCGGCCCAAGCGGCGGGCGTGTATTGGCCAACGCGCTGGATCGAGAGATTCGCCATCCCGGGCAGAATCGAGGCCAGGTACTGCCGGACGGGCAACTTGAGCCGGCGGCAGCTTTCGATGACGGAAAGAATGGCGG
>JANYCV010000396.1 GCA_025360145.1 Acidobacteriaceae bacterium | reverse complement strand
AACTGGTGGTGCTATTCCGGGAGCGAAATCTATGCGCTGGGAACGTCGCTGATCTATCAGAAGTCCTGGTGGGCAGAACGGAAGTTCCCATCGGTTCAGGTCGGCGAAGATAACGCATTCGTGACTGATGCATGGTGCCGGGGACAACTGCTTTCGGTTGACGCCGGTAAGTTGATGTATGCGACCATTCATCCAGAGAACACGAGCCCACGGCAGATGGGGAGCAACTGGACGGCATTATGATCAATACCGAACGCTACGTAGTGTCGTACGGAAGCATCAGCCTCACGGCAACCAACCCGGTGCAGGAGTTCGTCGAGCCCATCAGCGTTGGCGAGGCTATCGCATTCCTGAAGTTGCCGACGCGCGACCCGCAGGACGACGACGAAAACGACCTCCTGGGAATGTTCATCGTGGCCGCTCGCGAACAGGCTGAAATACTTCAAAATCGCGACCTGGTGCACAAACAATTGGATTTGTCGTTTGATTACTGGCCGTATTACTGGCCGTCTTTGCAGATTCCGCTACGCACGCCGCTGGTAAGCGTTGACCTGGTACAGCGCAAGGACGCCGATGGTGTGGTGACGCCGCTGGTGCTAAACACGGACTATGTGGTGGATACCGCGAAGCAACCTGGCGTGATTGTTCCGCCCAGCAGCGTAGGGGACTGGCCGTGTTTCGACCCGTGGCCATCATCGGCAATCCTTATCCGAATCACGAGCGGGTATGCATCCGATGATGCGTTTTGGGGCGGCCCGGGGGCACGGATCAAGGTCGGCATGAAGATGCTTATTGCTTCCTGGTACAGCAACAGATTGCCATTTGAACGCGGATTGGATGCAGCGAGCGAATATCCGTTCGCGGTCACATCGTGCCTGACGTATGGGGCGCACCAGAGAGTCCTATGAACTGGCCCGGACTTAATCCCGGCGAACTTCGGGAGCGTGTAACCATCACGCGGCCGGTGGTAACAGCCGACATATCCGGCCAGACCGTGACGATGACGACGTTCCTCGCGACGTGGGCTCGGATCACATCGACACAAGGAAAGGACCGCATTGCAGCCGGCCAGACAACCGCACGGTTGCCTATTCAGGTCGCCATACACTGGCAAGTGGGCATTCTGCCCAATATGCAGGTGGTTGCACGTCATGGCACGTATGTGGTCGAGTCCATCGAAAATCTTCAGGAGATGGATGTGACTCTGGTCCTGAACTGCGTAGCGCTGGGGCTTAACGGATGATAGAAGAAGGGCTCCAAAAACTCGTCCAGGGCACGCCTGCGGTGGCGGCGATTGCAACGGCCGGCGGCGGGTGGGGCTTCGGTCAAATTCCAAAAGGGCAGGCACTACCGACGTGGACCATGCAGACCGTGTCGGACCCGGCAGGGTATCTGTTATCTGGCAAGGATTTGAGCTTCAAAAGAATCCAGATTGACTGCTACGGGAATACCGCGGCGGAAGTCATGCGGCTGGACCGCGCGATTGACACCGTACTGAACCTGTTCGCGGGGACGCTCGCGGACGCGGATGCAACGAAGGTCGAGCGGTGCTTTCGGTCAGAGCGCATCGACTTCCAGCTTGACGAGGCATCGCGCACTTATCGCCGGATGTTGGAGTTTGAGGTCTGGGCTGCCGAATGAAAACATCTGTTTCTATAACTGGACTGAACGAAATCGAAGCGGCACTGATATCTGCTGGTCCTAAGCTGGCACGCAACGCGCTCAGGCGCGGCCTGGTGGCTGCGGGTAAGGTTATGGTGGATGCGGTGAAGAGCAGGGTTCCTGTTGATAGCGGGGACCTTAAAAGGTCCATCAAGGCTCGCGTGAGTGTGTCTCCGAAGAAGGGCAGCGGGAGCGTAAAGATCGGGCCAGCTTACGGCGGCAAGGGAAGTAAAGACCCTGGTGTATATGGACGCTTTCAGGAATTCGGCACAATTCACGATCCAGCACAGCCGTTCATGCGGCCAGCATTCGACGCCGAAAGTAAGAAGTCACTTGACGTATTCACCGATGTGATGCGCGAGGAAGTGCAGAAGTTGGGAACGAAGTAGGTTAATCTAAAGGGAAGTTTTCAGAAGGAGAATATAAAAACATGCCAGCATCAAAAGCAAGACTCGGTTATGGAGCTACGTTCTGGATGGGCAGTTCAGCCAGC
>JANYCV010000487.1 GCA_025360145.1 Acidobacteriaceae bacterium | reverse complement strand
CTCGACAAATGCACGGCGGGTGAGGCCGGGAAGAAAACTCTAGTCGGTGAACCCTGCAGCGCACAAGGTGTATTCTATTCAGCACATGACTGGTCGATGCAAGCTGATGTTTCTCCTCTCCGCCGCACTCACGTTTACGCTCCATGCCTGGCAGACCGCCGCCTCGGAAACCTGGACGTTCGATCGCCTCGATCAGATCGGCGGCCATCCCGCGACGATCCTCGGCCACCCGCTGGTCATAGACACTCCGCAGGGAAAGGCGGTGCAGTTTAACGGCGTCGACGATGCCATCTTTCTGGACGTTCACCCGCTGGCGGGTGCCGGAACATTTACCTGGGAAGTTGTTTTTCGCCCCGATCGCGATGGCGCGCCCGAGCAGCGCTTTTTTCACTTGCAGGAACGAGACCCGAAAACTGGCCAGGACAATAGCACGCGTCTGCTGTTTGAAACGCGCCTGATTGGAGGCCGCTGGTGCCTCGACAGCTTCGCCCTATCCGGCGGCGCGTCGAAAGCGCTGATGGACCGAACCCTGCTGCACAGCACGGACGCCTGGCATCACGCCGCCGCGGTCTACGATGGAAAGGAATTTCGAAACTACGTAGACGGAAAACTACAAAGCGCAGCCATCGTTCACTTAATCCCGCAGGGCCCCGGCCACACCTCTATAGGAACCCGCATCAACAAGCGCGACTACTTCAAAGGTGCGGTCCGCATCGCCAGAATGACCCGGCGTGCCCTGGAGCCGGCCGAATTCCTAAAGTGGTGAGTCCCCAGTGCCTGTCCGCCTTGGCCCCGCCCGGCTCTCGCTCGCAAACACAATATTCAAAACGGATCTGACCACCCCTGACTAGAGCGGCGACCCGCCCTGCGTTGGCGCCCCACCCCGCCCCAAGTACAATTGAAAGAAATGGGGCTTTCGGCGCATACTTTCAGCGCGCGTTTCTGGTCATTGATCGGCGCAACGTTTCTCGGCTTTCTCGGCATCGGAACCGTGCTGCCCGGCCTTGCGCCGCATGTCCGCCATGATCTCGGCGGGTCCGATCAAACGGTGGGTTTTGTAATCGGCATATTCTCGTTCGTTGCCCTCTTCAGCCGCTTCTTTTCCGGACCACTGGCCGATCGCCGCGGCCGCAAGACCGCGTTCCTCACGGGACTGCTCAGTTGTGCCCTGGCGGGCGCGGCGTACCTTCTGCCTCTCGGCATCACCGGAGCGTATATCGGGCGCATGCTCCAAGGTTTCGGCGAGGCTTGTCTCTATACCGGAGCGGCGGCGTGGGCTTTGGAACTCGCCGGCATCCACCGCAGCGGGCAGGCGCTGGGCTATGTCAGCAGCGGCATCTGGGGCGGAATTTCCGCCGGTCCCGTTGTAGGTCATTGGCTCGGATCGTTTGAGCGCGCGGCATTGATGCAAATGGTCAGCGCCTTGATCGCCTTCGCCATCCTGCTGCAAATTCCAGAGGATTACAAACCCGAAGCTCATACAGGCCAGAGGCGCTGGCTGCCCCGTTCCTTAATTGCGCCCGGCATCGCCATCGGGTTCGTCAATGTGCATTACCCGGTGGTGGCGGGCTTTCTGATTCTGCATCTGGCTCGCCACGGAAATTCCGGGCCCGCCGCCTTCTCCGCGTATGCACTGCTGATCTTGCTCTCGCGATTTTTCCTGGGCGGTTTGCCGGACCGCATCCACCCGGCGATCACCTATTTCGGCGGTATAGCCGCCATGGCCGTCGGATTGGCTGTTCTGGCCACCGGTCCCGAGCCGTTCTTCGCCATCAGCGCCACGGCCCTGCTCGGATTCGGCTTTTCATTTCCTTGGTCGGCCGTCGCCTCAACAGTTCTCCGGCAAACTCCGGAACGGGAACGCGGCTCCGTCGTCGGCGTGCTAAGCGCCTTCTACGACCTCTTCGTGGGGATCAGTTCCTTTGCCGCAGGGTTGATCGCAAAGAACTTCGGCTACTCCGCTACGTTCGGAATGGCCGCAGCCGCTCTGTGTGGCGCGGCCATCGCCGGGCGCTACGTTTTCCGGGCGAAGACAGCGGAAAGCGTGATCGCGGAAGTGGAATACGCAGGCCCCGCAGCGAATTAGTAACAAATGCTCAACAGCCCCCAAGCTTTTTTAGCATGGAGCCGAAAAGGCCGTTCACATTGCCTGAACCCTACCCAATCAATATTTCGCTGTTTGGCTGCAATCAGAAACGGCCTGGGATGCCAGCAACGCGCTAAATCCTGGGGTTTGATGCGAAGCCCCATTTTAAGGCTTGATCAGCAACCTTACCTCTTCCTAAACTCATACACGAACCGCTTGGTGCGAATCGTCAAAGCGGTTCGTACTTTAAACAGGCGCCACGTCATAGTTATTAAAAAAGACGGGCATCGAATCGAAAGCAAAAAAACGGTGACACCTGAACTACCCTCTGTGCCAACATGAGTGAGACACAAAAGTCTTGAACAATTACAGAGCAGGGCGGAAGGAAAATCGACACCGACACCACCATGCACACTCTGTAAGGCAAGCAGCTGGGCGGACGCAAGGGTTACAACCCCAAGAACAAGGGCAAGAAGAGTTACCAGCCGGTCCTGACATTCCTGGCCGAGAGGCGGGAATACATCTGGGGCGAATTGCGCAACGGCGATCGGGCCTGCCGCCGTGCGTCAAACGGATTTACGGCCGGGCCGATTCGGGGTTCTACTGCGGGGAAGCCGTCGAAGCATAGGGGGAATCATGCTTCGAAGGGTAGCGGAAATTGATATTCACAAGAAGGTCTCGATGGTGGACGCAGCGACAGTTTCCGGCGAGGCAAGCGACGCCGCTGTGGAGCGGAAGATCGAGTACGAGAGCCGCAGGTTCGGAGCCGCACTTCCGGAAGCTCCACCTGGCGCAAGCTCACTTTAATCGCGGGCCGAAAGGGCGGAAGAGCGACTTTGCAGACGCCAATCGGCTGACGCGGCGGTAAGAACATGTTTCGGCGGCCTATCTGGAAGATCCTCCACGAAGGGATCAACTACATCGAGCAGGGTGCTGAATCGTTCCCGCAGGCAAAGAGGCTGCGCGCGCAAAAACTCACTTAGGCGTTGCACAAACTGGGCTACCAAGTCACGCTTACTCCCGCACAGACGGACGCCACCCCAGGTAATTTTCAACAGAGCGGGCCTGTTCTTCCAACGCGGTTGGAAACATCATTTCATGACAGGCCCTAAGAGATCCGCACCGCAGCGCTGACCGGTTTCGATCCCACCGGAATCATGGTGAACAGTGCCGTCGACTTGCTGCGATCGTTCCTGATCGCGCCCAGCCGGATCACCGCCATGTCGCCGGACTTTCGATTCAGCACCAACGCGTATTGATCTCCCGGCGTCATCGTGATAAAGCTTGGCTCCGACCCAACCGCGGTCACCGCGATTACCTTGCGCGTTTTGATGTCGAGAATGCTCACATTGCCCGCAGTGGAATTCGCAATAAATAGAAATTGTTCCGATGCGCACATTGCACCCGGCGCGCGCCCCGCCAAAACCGTTTCTTTCACTTCCGGAATCCGGTAGGGAAACACCACCACTACGGCATCCATGCCTTCCCCGGTGATGAACAACTGCCCGCCGTTCGGATTAAAGCAGAGGTTGTCCGGCCGCACGGCAAGCGGCAGATTCGCGATTACCTTTCCACCGGGCGTTTCCAATACAGACAGCATCCGGCTCCCGGTATTCGCGATCAACAGCGCCTTGCCGTCCTGCCGGAATCGCACATTCCCAACGGAACTCCCAATTCGCACCAGCCCCGCGACGCTTCGCGACGTAAGGTCCACCAATCCTACCGAACCCGCGTTGCCGTAGCTGATTGCGCTCAAGCCGGTGGCATTCGACAAGTCGAAATCGGTGGGCTCCAGCGGTAGCGAAACCTGCGCATCGGGAAGAAAGCTCTCCACTGCCACCCGGACCAGCTTGCGCGAATCCTTGTTCAACACCCACAAAGCGGAGCCGTCTGGTGCAATCCGCATCGCCATCGCGGTTGGTGCAGCTTGCACTTTGCGCGATACTTTCATCGTCTGGGTGCTGATTTCGTGAATGGTGCCGGTTCTCGGTGTCAGCGCGTAGACGAACGGGCGCGTTGGGTGGGAGATCACGGCAGTGGGTGCCCCGTCGAGCGGGATATGCCGCATCAAGGAAAATGCCGCCAGGTCTACCACCGCGATGGCTTTCCCGTCCTCGTTTGCGACGAACGCATACCCGCTGAAGCCGCCAGGCTTCTTCTTGCCGCATGCGGCGCTAAGCGCCCCAGCTCCTCCCAGCACAAATTGACGCCGATTGATCACGTGAGACCATTCTAAGTGGTGACACTGACATTCCTCGCTCTGTTTCCATTCCTGCTGGCCGGACTCCTCGCCATGGAAGCCTCCAGCCGTGTCGCTCTCTCGCCGCAGATGGCCAAGTGGAAGGCGGAAATCGAAGCCGGCGGAAAGACGACGGTTGTCCTGGCGCGCGTATTTACCGACGCTGGCCGCAACGAACTTGTGCTTCCCGGCGACGCCGAGTTTCGTCCATTCCTGCGAACGCTGCTTGAAAGTAAACCGTTCGTCACGCAGTTAGTGCAGACCCATGCCATCAACGTGAATTCCAACACTGGTCTGCGGCCCATCTCCGTCGTTCTTCTGAATATGGCTCGCGCCGCCGATTGGGACGGGCAGGAATCGTCCGTCATTGCGCATGAGTTCGGGCATATCTGGCTCCACGTTCGCGGCTACCAGGCTCCGCACGTCGCGCGCGGCTTGTCGTGTGAAGCCGTACACGCCGGCGACATTGTTCAGCACATTCTCATCCGCGAACAAATGAGCATTCGCCGCATTGATTTCCTTCCGTTTTGGATACGCAGTCTTGAAGTAGCGCTAGATGAGTTGAACGCGAAAACCGGGGACCAGCCGCAGCAGCGCATCGATCCCTGCCAGCGCATCTCCAGGCTTGCCCTCTGGGTCGACGTAGTTCTCGGCGTGTCGGACAAAGAGTGGTCCCGCAGGCCACTGCTTCTGGCGGCGTTCCAAAAGAACTTCCCGGAACTCGATCAGCCCGCGGCTGGAATTGCCACAATGCTACGCGGCAAAAACTTACAGGACCACCAGACCTATGAGCGTCTATTGCGTGACGTGCTCGTTGCCGTTCACCGCGCCGAAAGATAACGATGGCCTGCCGCGGATCTGAACTTGTTCACTTTTACGTCCAGTCACTCAGTCACTACTTTTTCTTCGAAGCTTGCTCTAACATCTCTGCCAGCGCATCGTTTCCCTGCTGCCGGGCGAGCAACGCCGCGGTGATGCCCCGTTGATCCGCCAAAGCCGCATCCGCGCCGCCAGCCAGCAGCAGTTTCACCACAGCTTCCTTTCCACTCATCGATGCAAACATCAATGCCGTTGCGCCAATCAGATTGCGGTCATTCACCCGAGCCCCTTTGGCAATCAAGACCTCCGCGATAGGGGCGAAGCCTTTGAAACTCGCCCCCATTAAAGCGTTCGCGCCCGTTTTGTCGCGCGCCTGTACATCGGCGCCAGCCTCCAGCAGCAACCGCAACACACCGGGACTGCCGTTATAGGCCGCGAGAATCAACGGCGTAAATCCGCGGGCATCGGCGGCATTCACGTCCACCTTTTCGCGAATCAGACGGGTGGCCCCCGCAACATCGTCGTTGCGGGCCGCCTCCGCCATCGTGGTATCCGCGGCACGAACTACACTGCCCTGAATTACCGTGAATGCTGCCAATGCCAACAGAGTTCGTTTCATTGTGCTGTTCCTTAGTCGGCCTTCGCCATTGATTTGATCTCGTCCAGGTCGACGCCGATCGCTTTCGCAAGCCGCGTGCCGTACTCCGCGTTTGCCTTGTAGAAGTGACTCACCATCATCACTTGGACCTTATGGTTTTTTACCTGCCGCAGGTCACCCGCCATATTCGCAATCAAATGGCTTCGATCCTTCTCGCTGTAGGAGAGATACAGATCGCCCGCCTGCGAGAAATTATTCTGTTTGGCGATCGCCCGCTGCATTGTTTGGCCATTGATCGTCCGTGTCGAGTACCGGCCGGCCGGCGTTTCCTTGAAGGTTACGGCGTCCGCCTGGCTCGGCTCATAGTTGATGTCCGACTTTGTGCCGCGCCCCGCCAATGCCCCAAATTGATTGTTGGAAGCTACCGGTGATACCGGACGATTGATCGCAAGTTGCTGGAAATTCCCACCAATGCGGTGCCGCTGTGTGTCGAAGTAGGAGAATAACCGCCCTTGCAGCAAGCGATCTTCCGAAGCCTCAATGCCGGGAACCAGATCTCCGGGCGAGAACGCCGATTGCTCGGTCTCCTCAAAGAAATTGGCCGGCAACCGGTTCAACGTCATTTTCCCAACTTTCATGGAAGGCACCAGCTTTTCCGGCCAGATCTTGGTTGCATCCAGCGGGTTGAAGTCGAATTTGTCCAGGTCGGAGGGATCAATCATTTGCACCGAAAGTTCCCAGGATGGGAAGTTTCCTGCGCGGACGGCTTGGTACATATCGGTCGTGGCATGCTGCCAGTCCTTCGCTACCACCTTTTCGGCTTCCTCTTGGGTTAACCCGCGAACGCCCTGCTGCGATGTCCACTTATATTTCACGTACTTCACTTGGCCCTGCGCATTGATCCACTTGAAGGCATGCACGCCAAAGCCGTCCATCTCGCGGAAACTCGCCGCGATGCCCAGGTCCGAGTACACAAACGTCAACATTTGCGTTGATTCCGGTGTCTGTGAGAAGAAATCGAAGAATCGGTTCGGGCTTTGCTGGTTATCCACCGGAGACGGCTTCAGCGAATGAACCATATCCGGAAACTTCATTGCGTCGCGGATGAAGAAGACCGGCAGATTGTTTCCCACAAGGTCGTAGTTTCCTTCCTCGGTGTAAAACTTCGTCGCGAAACCACGCGGGTCGCGTGCAACTTCCGGCGAGGCGCCACCGTGGATCACGGTAGAGAATCGGACAAACACCGCTGTCTTCTTGTCTTTGGTGTTAAGAAATTTCGCCTTGGTGTTGGCTGAAAAGTCGCTGTAACTCACAAACTCGCCGTGGACTCCCACGCCGCGCGCGTGTACTACCCGCTCTGGAATGCGCTCACGATCGAAGTTGGCAAGCTTCTCAATCAAGTGCATGTCTTCCAGCAGCACCGGCCCATTGTCGCCGGCTGTCTTGGAATTCTGGTTATCCCCTACCGGGGCTCCCGTGTTTGTGGTCAACGCGGCTTGTTGCGCGGACGCGAAACAAGCGGTGATCACCAGCGGAAAAATGCTTCGAAGAATTGGTTTCATAAGTTTTCGACTACGTGCCCTTGAGTGTATGTCTTCGCTGCCAATCCACCAAGCATGTTGCGCCTATGACACCGATAGGAAATGCCTATTGCAGTGTCCTTGCGTTTGCCCGTCGTTTTGCGGCATAAATGAGCAGTGGAATTGCAACAGCTACGCTATTTTTGCGCCGTGGTGAGAACTGGCAGTTTCACCAAAGGCGCTGAACAGGAGGAGGTATCGCAGCCTTCGCTTTCGCAGCAAATTCATAAGTTAGAAACGGAACTGGCTGGACCGCTGTTTGAACGGCTGGGCCGCAGCGTGAAGTTGACTCCGATCGGGCAGGCGCTCTTGCCAAGGGCGCTCGCCGTGCTTCAGGAACTGGCTGCGGCAAAATCGGAAACGCAGAGTCTGCTCGAAGGTTTGCAGGGCGAGTTGCGCGTTGGCTGTATCCCCACCATCATGCCGTTCTTTCTGGCGCCGCGTCTTCCCGCGTTCGTCGAACTGTACCCGGCTATAACCCTCCGGTTGCTGGAAGACACAACGGCCCGTCTGCTGGAGCGGCTGCGATCCGGAGACCTGGATCTGGCCGTCATCGCACTGCCCATTTCCAGCCCCGATATCGTCTGCAGCGAATTGTTCCGGGAAGAGATCCTGCTCGCAGTCACGCCGGACCATCCCATGGCGCAATCCCCGGCCGTCAATCTTAGCCAGTTGCGTCAAGAACGGATGCTGCTTCTTAAGGAAGGACATTGTTTCCGCGACAGTGTTATTACCGCGTGTCATAAGGCGAAGCTGGAATTGAGATCCATATTTGAAAGCGATCAATTCGCCAGCATCTTCCCGTTGGTTGCGGCCGGCTACGGCGTCAGCCTTATTCCGGCAATGGCCTCCTCGCATGCGGGCAAATGCAGAATTCTCAAGCTCGACAAGCCCAGTTTTCGCCGGATCGGATATGTGCAGGCCCGCCGGCACTTTGCCGGTAAGTCTCAAAAGGCGTTTATTGCGTGGCTGCGCGAAAGCGCACGGCAGTTGAAGCTCGCGCAGTTGGTCTAGCGCGTATTGTCCTACGGATGGAGCGCCGCGGTTTCAATCGGCGCCGGCTGATTCGGCCCGTCCGGAAGTCTTGCCCATTTTTCAATCTTTTCGTACAGTTCCTGTGGTCGAATGGGCTTGGAGAGATAGTCGTCCATGCCTGCTTTGAGACACAGCTCACGGTCGCCTTTCATGGCGTGGGCTGTGAGCGCGATAATGGGCGTCCGTCCGCCCGTATGTCGTTCCATTTCCCGGATTGCGGCCGTCGCATCGTAGCCTCCCAGTCGAGGCATCTGGATATCCATCAGGATGGCATCGAACCGCTGATAGCGGAATTCCTCTACCGCTTCCAGACCGTCGCCGGCAACAACTACCGAGTAACCTTTGTTGGTCAACAACTGCACGGCCACTCTTTGATTCGTCAGGTTATCTTCTACCAGCAACAGCCGCGGCTGTGCGTGCTCAGTCCCGGAGCTGACCGCCGCAGCCAGGCGCACTAATCCAGCGCTAGGGTTCATTCCCAGGGAGTGCAGAATTGCCTCCCGAAGCTCAGCTTGTCTAACCGGTTTGACCAGGTATCTTTCAATCCCCAAATCCCGGCAACGAATCGAATCCCTTCCCAAGTCCGGTGAACAGAGCATCATGATGATTTTGCCGCCAATCGCCCGGTCGTTCTTGATCTTGAGCGCCAGCGCGAAACCGTCCTCTTCCGGCATTTGGGAGTCTAGCAGGATCACGGGAAAAACATTGCCCGAGCCGGATTCCCTCAACAGCAGTGGAAATGCCTCCCTGGCACTCTCTGCCGCTGTCGCCTCTGCCCCCCATCCCGAAAGAGTTTCAGAAAGGATGGCCGCATTTTTGGCGTTGTCATCCACAACCAAAACCCGCAAGCCATGTAAAAGAGAGTGTTCGGACGTCTGCGCGATAGATGCGAATACTTCCGGCCGGGCGGGCACGCCGAACCGCGCCGTGAAATGGAAAATGCTGCCCTTATCCAATTCACTCTCAATCCAGATTCGCCCTCCCATCATTCGCACCAATTGTTCAGAAATGCTCAGTCCCAGCCCAGTTCCGCCGTAGCGGCGTGTCGAAGATCCGTCCGCCTGCGCAAACGGGTCGAATATGCTTTTCTGTTTTTCTTTGGCAATACCGATTCCGGTGTCTGCAATAGCGAAGTGCACAGTTACTTCGTTGTCCAGCCGGGACTCGGCGGTCACGTTAATGGAAACTTCTCCACGCCCCGTAAACTTAATCGCGTTGCCTGCCAAATTGACCAGTACC
>JANYCV010000454.1 GCA_025360145.1 Acidobacteriaceae bacterium | reverse complement strand
CTGCACCGTGCCTTTGAGCTTGGCCTTAACTTTATAGACACGGCGCTGGCCTACGGCGACGGCCATAGCGAGCGGCTGGTGGGGCAGGTGTGCCCGTCTGCGCCGCACCGCGTATACGTGGCCACCAAGGTGCCTCCGAAGAACCGTGTCTGGCCTGCCGCGCCGGGTAGCGCCATCGAAGATGTGTTCCCCTACGATTACATCGTCAGTTGCACGGAGGAGAGCCTTCGCAATCTGAAGCTGGATGCCGTCGATCTGCAACAGTTGCACGTTTGGGATCCAGGCTGGACTGTCCGCGATGAATGGAAGCGGGCCTTTGAGGATCTGAAAAAGGCCGGAAAGATTCGTGCGGCCGGAATTTCCATCAACGATCATCAGCCCAACACCGCGCTTGAGGTAATCAAGACCGGCCTCATCGATTCGGTGCAGGTGATCTACAACATTTTCGATCAAACTCCGGCCGAACAACTGTTTCCGCTGGCGCAGGAGCGAAACGTCGGCGTGCTGGCGCGCGTGCCGCTGGATGAAGGCAGTCTCACCGGAACGATCACCGAAGATGCGAGCTTCGCCGGCGACGAGTTCCGCTCCTTCTATTTCCGGGGGGACCGAAAGGCGCAAGTGGTGGAGCACGTCTCGAAGTTGGAAGAGGATCTGAAAGGGGTGGCGGGCACGCTGCCGGAAATGGCACTGCGGTTCTGCCTGTCGCATCCGGCGGTATCCTCGGTGATCCCTGGAATGCGCCGTGTGCGAAACGTGGAAAGCAATTGCGGCGTTTCAGAAAAGGGTCCGCTGGATGCGGGCCTGCTTGCAAAAGTGAGGCAACATGCGTGGAACAAGAACTTTTATTGCTAGCGCCCTGCTGCTCTCCGCGGCGGTAGCGGCAGCGTTTGGCGCGGAACCGGATTACTTCCCTCTGGCGGTTGGAAATTCGTGGGTCTACCGGGTAACCGAAGGGCGCATTCCAGGTACGGAAGTTGTGGAAGTCAGCGGAACCGCCACCATCGAAGGGCGCAATTATTTCCGTGTGAAGTTTTTCGGGCGCGACGTATTTCTCCGGACAGCCAGCGACGGAACGCTGTATGAGTATGACGCAAACGCGAAGCGAGAGAAGGTGTGGATCGCTTTCGCGGCCGAAACCGGACAGACTTTTGCAACCGAACGGGATAACTGCACCAGAAGCGGGAAGATAGATGGGAAAGCGGTGAAATACAGCGGCCCGGCGGGTACCTTCACTAACGCACTGCAAATATCGTTTGTGCAATCCTGCTCCGACGCGGGGATTCAAAGCGAGACGTATCTGCCGTACGTTGGCATGGTGGAACACGTGGAGGACAACATCGCGGGCGCGCGGAAATACAGTCTGGTGTATTCCCGCACAGGCGTTACTGAAGTAACTACGCAGGAGACTCGCTTCAGCCTGTCGATCGATGCGTCCGCGTCCACCGCGCGCCTGACTTTGCGAAATACTACGCCGGACCCCGTTTCGCTAGCGTTTTCGAGCGGCCAGTCCTTCGATCTCAAGCTCCGCAACGAAAAAGGCGACGTGGTCTACGTGTGGTCCGCCGACAAGCTTTTCGCGCAGGTGTTGCGCAGCGAAAGCTTCGGGCCGGCCGAGCGGAACTACGTCATTCTCTTGCCGCTCGAGAACCTTCCAGCAGGCAAGTACGTCGCTGATGCATTCCTGACGACCACCGCCCCGGGAATCTACGCCGCTTCCGTGGGCTTCGAATATAAGGGCAGCCGCTAGTTAGTTCTTCAACCAAACGCGCGTTGCCGCCTGTCGCGTGACGTCCCAGCCGCAACTCAGCGAAGGCGCCAAGTCGACCGGGCCCAGAACCGGAACCCGGATGTTCACCTGGTAGAATCCCAGAAATTGCGGTGCGAGCCCGGCGTATAGAACTTCAACCGGCGTTACATCAAACCGGCACTGGAACCCAGCGCTCACGAGGCCATTGTTGTCCACCGGCCCGAGTCCGGTCATGTAAGCCACAATCACCTCACCGGCACGCGCGGGATTGCCCTGCGAAATATCGCTGTCAAAATCACTGTGATAGAGCAGTCCAACGCCGGTGCCGTAATCGAGGAACCGTGAGTCATACTGGCGGACCTCCAGGTCGATTCCATGTTCGAACGGAGAGTCCGAAGTGACGATTACCTGACATGGGCCTTCCGGCAAATCCCATGGCACCGGAAAGCCGGCCGGCCGCAAAAGATCAGTTGGCGCACGCTGGCGAGGCTAGACCCATAGAGATCGATCAGCGAACCAACCGCGGCGATGGTCGTCTGGGGACGGAACACGCGGTAAGATGCCGTGATAAGCGGGGTTGCGGGAACCAGCTCCGTCGCCACGCCTGAGGCCACGTCAATGCGCAGTAGCCGTGAACTGAACGTGACCGCGAAGGCCACAAGTCCGTTGCCAGAAACAACCGCTATAGCGATGCCGTCCCTTTCGTTGGTGATCTGCCGCCGATTGCTGCCTCCTATTCCAACCGTAAATAACTGCAACCTCGTGTCCGCAACGTCCCTGAAAAAAAGCGTGGAAGCATCCTCGGTGATCAGAGGATTCAATATCGTGAATCCAGTCGTCAGCTCCGTTTCGTTCCCAGTCTGCACGCTGATTACTGAGAGCCGCGCGGTTGAGTTCGGGCCTAGGTAGGTCACATAGACCACCTTGGCGCCGGCCGCGTCGATGATGGCATCATCCACGGTCCGCTTCGCGGGTAGCACTCGAGTCTGCCCAATCCGATCCGTCACAATCACGGCGGAAGGCTTGGGCGTGAGGATAGCGCCGTCGTTCGACACCCGGCGGCTTGAGCCGTTAAACGCCCCCGCCACAATGGTCGAGACGCCACTCGATAGGTCCGTAACAGTGTGGAAGTCGTCCGCCAACCCCACAAATGTCGTCGTAATGGCATAGCGTCCGTTCGGACTGAGCGCGACGTTTCCGTCCAGCCGCGTCGTCCGCCCCAGTTGTCCGATGATGCCCTGATTGGCCTCGGCAGGCGAGCAGTACCGGTTGATTTCCACGGGACGGCTGGCGGTATAGCCGAAGACAGCGCCGTCGGCACTCACCTGTGGCCTGTTGAGCCGATGGAACCGGGATGGCCCGCAAGTGTCCTGTGTCCCCGGATCACGCACCCGGCAACTACTTGCACTCCCCCAGCGGCCGTCCAGCGGAAAATCTTGGAGTAGAGTTTCTGGTCCGTACCCTTCTGGCGGACCGGCGAGGCGAAGTACAGAATCGATCCGTCCGCCGTGGTGGATAAATCCTGAAATGCCTGCGCCGCGGCTGGAAGACAAGATATCTGATACGAAAGCAGTAGGCCAAGAGCGGTCTGAATATTCGCCATAAACTACTATCATAGCGGCCAAGCACTACGGGCAATAATTCAATTCGCGTACAAATTGATGGAACCGATTCCGCCCTTTACGTCCAGGTGGACGATGACTTTTGCGTTATCGTACAAGTCGTTTACATAACGGGAACCGCGCTTTCGCATCCCGTGGGCATTGATTTCGCCGATACCACCGTGGGCGTCGGCCACCACCCCCACGCCTCGCGGCAACTGGATCGTAGCCTCGCCCACGCCGCCTTGAATCGTAACGTCGTAGTCGTGTTTCGGCGTTCCGCGCAGATCCATTTTCACTTCGCCCACGCCGATATTCACTTCCATGCTACGCAGCGAAAGGCTCCCCAGATCGAGGTCCGCTTGGCCGGCGCCGATGTTAACGATCATGTCCAGCGGCGTATCGTCGTTGAATCGAAGGTTCCAACCGCATATCGCGTTGCCGGAAACCTTGCGGCCCGAAGGCTGCTCAATGGTGAGGATTCCGCGGAATCCGGTGGCGTTGTAGCGGAGTTGCGGCTTCCACTGCGGAACGTCGTAGCGGAATTCGGCCTCCAGCATCTTCTGCGCTCCGCCGCGCACGTTCAGCTCTCCAGCGCCCATCCGCACTTCCGCTCGTACCAACTCCGACTTGTCTCGTTCAATGATCCGGGTTTCCATCTCCACCGGTCCGGTAGCAACCGTGTCCGAATCGCAGCCGGTCAACGCGAAGCAATACAGGACCAAGCCGAACAGGGCGAAGCAGGACAGGACGTACTTGGACATATCGTCTCTCCTTCCGCCTATACGAAGAAAGTGTCCCGCAGGTTCCTGTTATTCTTTCGTTGAGACTTCATGACCGCCACTCCTCAGTTCATCTACGACCAGGTTCCCTACGAAGGCTACCCGATCACCGCAAGCCATCCGGACCGTATCATACCAGTGGCAAGGCTTCTTGGAATGCAACCCGCGCCAGCAACAAATTGCCGCGTTCTGGAACTGGGATGCGGCGACGGTGCAAATATCCTGCCCATGGCAGCGGTTCTCAACGGCAGCCAGTTCGTTGGCATTGATCTGGCGCATAATCCAATCGTCAAAGCAACCGGGATGGCGCGGGCGTTGGGACTGGGAAACATACGCTTCGAGCAAATGAATGTCATGGATCTGGACTCGGGCTGCGGGGAATTCGACTACATCCTCGCGCACGGTCTATATTCGTGGGTGCCCGCTGCGGTGCGGGAGAAAATCATGTCGGTTTGCCAGTCGCTACTTTCTCGAAACGGCATCGCTTATATCAGCTATAACGTGTACCCTGGGTGCCATGTGCGCAAAATGATGAGCGGCATGATGCGGTACCACACCGAAGGAGCCCGCGAACCACAGGAACAGATCGCGAAGGCCCGCGAGCTGCTGTCGTTCCTGGTGTCGGGCAAGCCGGATTCTCCGGCGCTGACCGATGAATTGAAGCAGTATCGGGAAAGGCGCGATTACTCGATTCTGCACGACGATTTATCCGAATCGAACGATCCGGTCTACTTCCATGAGTTCGCCGCTCACGCTGGAGAGCACGGCCTTCAATTTCTGGCTGAAGCCGACTTCTATGAGATGCAGCCGTATAACTTACCAGCGGAAACTCGCGAAAAGCTAACCGCTTTCGCGGGCGGCGACCCGGTTCGCTTCGAGCAGTATCTCGACTTTCTCAAGAACCGCCGCTTCCGCAAGACTTTGCTTTGCCGGAAGGAAGTGTCCATCAACCGGACACCCGCCAGCGATCCGATTCGCGAAATGTACATCACCTCAGTGGCGCGCGCGGTTTCGAGTAACCCCGATATTCGATCCACGAAGGAAGAGGAATTCCGCGGAACCAAGGGCGGCGCCTTGCGGACGGGCCATCCGGTGTTGAAAGCGGCTGTGGTTCAGCTCGGCAAATCCTGGCCGGAACCAATCAGTTTCGACCAATTGATGGACGCAATCGCGGAGTATCGCGATGACTTCTCAGAGGAATCCACCGGCACCTTTTGCGAGATGCTGCTCCGGTGTTTCATGGCCGGCATGGTGGAATTGCATGCGCTGCCAGCAAATTTCAGCACCGTTGTAAGCGACCGGCCGATGGCGTTCGATTACGCACGGTTGCAAGCGCGAAACGGGGACCCCGCCGTCTGCAACCTCCGGCACACCACCATCGAGATGGACGCCGCTTCACTCCACTTACTCGCGCTTCTGGATGGCACGCGCGATGTGGCTGCTATTCACAAACACCTGTTGGAAATTGGACTGACGGCTGGGAACGGCAGAGCCATTGAGTTGAGAGAAGTTCAAGAAAATATCAAGAAAGTGGCTCAGTCCGCCCTTCAGATGGCGTAGCGGCAAATGCATCGGGAGCTTTCTTCCGGCGGAATGCCAGAAAAACAATCGCCGTTGCGAATAGCGCCATGCTTCCCGGTTCGGGAACCTCCGCCAGATCCCAGCCAATCACGTCAAAGGCCTCAGTGTCCAGAGCGGAAATGGATAGAAGCACGCCGGAGGCGACTGTCGGATTCATGATTCCGATCCCGAGATTATCTTTCCAGTGGCTCGACTGCCTTGATATGCCAGAACTCAGTGTTGTAAAGATCACGTTGATGTTGACAGTGACGGCGTACACCCGTAAACTGGCCCATCGATCGGCTGCCGTGTGAAAGCCGGCTTACGCCTGCGGATTCGTCGACGGCCCAGGAGTGAGGTTGAAGGCGAGGGTTGCGGAAGCGACCGGAATCCAGACCAAAGCAGCTACAAGGACGAAGGCCAACGATGTGCTTTTGCGCACGGGTCTCTGCATAGCTGGAATGGCAAGAATAGCCAGGCTTAGACAAACCTTGCAATCGTCTTAGTCTGCTGGACGAAGCAGGATGACAGGAGGGGGGAATAGCGGTTTGAAAAACAGTCTCGGAAAACCAGGAGCCGGATTGGGAAGTCTGCGGACGCAGGCTTCCCAACGAGAGACAAACTTTAGCCGGAGATCGAAACTTCCTCTGCCTGTAAGCCTTTGGGACCTTTCTTGACTACGAATTGAACGTGAGCGCCCTCATCGAGACTACGGTAACCGGACGACTCAATCGCAGAAAAATGGACGAACACATCTTCCCCGTTCTCTCGCTGAATAAAGCCAAAACCCTTGGCTGCATTGAACCACTTTACAACACCTTTTTCTTTCATCGTAACTTCCTTCTTAAGCTATTCGAACCCCTGGGCTTCAACTCTAATCAGCCG
>JANYCV010000446.1 GCA_025360145.1 Acidobacteriaceae bacterium | reverse complement strand
CCTGGAAGGGACATGTCGCGGGGCGGCGTGTCCTTGCCGCGGGTGGTACCCGGATCGGCCGCCAGATGCTGGACCAGCAATTGACCGCGCTGGGCATCCAGTGGGATTGGGTTGAAAACGGCATACCCCATGGGAGCTACGACGCCATCCTGGTGGATGGCGTGGAACCCTGGGCGAAGGGATGGTCACCGTCCCACATTCGCGGTTGGCGTCCCGAATACGAATCGATTCCCGTGATCCTGATCACTTGGCACGAAAATCATCGGCAGTTTGAGCAGGCCAGACTCGCCGGTGTCGCGGACTTCTTATATAAACCACTCCGCCCCGCCAAGTTGGCCGCCTGTCTGGAGCGCGTGTTCGCCGCACCCTCCGTGAATGCCGGTGGTGATCCAAGTGCTGACGAATCTAAAATCGAGATACCGGAAGCGGTGCCGCCGTCACGCCGCGCCCGGATACTGGTGGCCGAAGATAACCCTGTAAACCAGCGCGTCGCGCAGCGAATGCTGGAGCGGTTGGGTTACGACGTGGATATCGCCGAGAATGGCCGCCGCGCCGTGGATGCCTTGACCACACAGCGATACGATGCCATCCTGATGGACTGTTCCATGCCGGAGATGAACGGCTTTGATGCCACCCGCGAGATACGGCGCCGCCACGGTACCAAGACCGTGATCATTGCCATGACCGCCAGCGTGCTGCCCGATGATGCGGATTTGTGCCGCCGGGCGGGTATGGACGATTATTTAACCAAGCCTATGGATACGCAGCGGTTGCGAACCGTACTGGAACGCTGGATTCCTGTGAACCGGTTCACTGTGGCCTAAGGCCAAGAAGGCTTCTGTTGCGATTCTCACAGGTGTTCCACTGAGGCGCAGGTAAGTATATCGCGCAGGGGAGTACTTAGATTCTAAGTGACAATCTACGGCCCGGGCCGGATGGAAAAACACGCTGTAAATCGCTTATCTTCAGATTAGTGTCTCCATGACCTGCAACCACTGTGGGAGCGCACTTGCGGTCCTGAACGATATCGACGACGACCGATTCTGCTCGGCAGATCACCGCATCGCCTATTTGCGCGCGAGCGGCAACAAGAGACCGGCGAATATCCGTCCGCGAGGACAGCAGTTTGACATCGCCGATTCCACGCGCTCAGCAGGCTTCCAGATTGCGGACTTTCAAGAATCGGGAGGCATAACACCGCCTCGCCGGCACTGCATGCCCGAGGAATTCGCCCTCGAGGTAGTAGCGCCATCGTCTGCGATTCGCGAGGCAGTGCCGGCGATGTGTAGCGCGGCCGCGATGCCCGGCCCGCGGGTGCTGTGGCGGGCAGCGGCGCCCGGAACGTCTTTCCCCCACGTGCGGACCGTTCCGCCGCCCCAGTTGCCGAAAATGCCCCCGCCGATTCCCGCGGCTGTATTAAGGGATGAGGCCGCGCAATCCGATCGTCCGAAATGGCACCGGTGGGCCGTTCTGACGGCGTGTTTTATTGGGATCGCCTCGGCCACCGATTTTCTGGTTTCCCGTCGCGCGGATCAGGTGGCCGCGTCCGCCAGCCAGAGGCCGTCCGCCTCGTTCGAAGATTTCACCGCCGGCTTCAGCCGGTGGGACGGCGCGGAAGCGGGGCCGAAGTCCTGGACGCGGGATTCGGGAAGAGGAGCGATGCCCAACTCTCTTGCGCTCTTCAAACCATCCGCCGGAATGACCGGCTACCGCCTGGAATTCTCCGGCGACGTACAGAAGAACGGGATTTCGTGGGCCGTCCGTGCTTCCGATCCGCTAAATTATCAGGCGCTGCAAATCACCGAGAGAAAGAAAGGCTCCGTGCTGCAACTGTGGTTCACCCGCTACAAAGTTGTCGCGGGTAAGGAAGGACCCCGGACGCAAGTTCCTTTGCAGATCTTACTGCCGGCGCAGTCACTGTGGCTGGTAAGAATGGAGACCATCGGCGAATCCTCCACCCTGTGGATTGAAAATCAGATCGCCAATTCCTGGTCTGAAGCCGGAGCGGCAACAGGCGGCTCCATCGGTTTCTTCGCCGGAAAGGGCGACCAGTATGTGTTGAAGAAGGTAAGGATTACTCCGCAGTAACTGCGCTACGATGCTCTTGAGGGAGCACGCCCATGCAGTCACGCCGTCAGTTTCTTTCCACCGCCGCGCTCGCCGCCGCGCTTGCCCGAAAGGCCGTTGCCTCACCGGACGACGAACCGGGCGAGTGGCGCAACAAGCAGCCGGGCATGGCCTACCGCCGGCTGGGGCGAACCAACTTCCAGATCTCCGAAATGGTGATGGGCGGCAACACCATCTCCCCGGACAACTACGAACACGTCCTTGCCGCGCTCGATCGGGGCCTGAACTATCTCGACACCGCACCCGCCTACGGCAAAGGCAAGAGCGAGGCGGGTTACGCCAAGGTGATCAAGGCGCGGGACCGCGACAAATTCTTCCTCAATTCGAAAGTCAGCCTGTGGGACATCAACCGCAACGGCCTCTACCAGAGCATCTTCGATAGCCTTCCCGGCGCCGAACAGGATAAGTTCAGGAGTCGCGTGGTGGACTACATCGCCGAGAGCCAGGCCGCTAATCCCGAATATTTCGTAGGATATTTTGAAGGGCAGCAGGCAGAACTGGAATCCGCCGCGCTGGCCAACGTGATGGAGCGGGAATACGGCCGCCGCATCGACCGCAAGAAGAACTATAAAGACCTGATCCTGAAGTCAGTGGATGAATCCCTCGCGCGCCTGGGGACCGATCATCTCGACTTGATGATGTGCCCGCACGGCGCCAACTCCGCCTACGAACTGAAGAACTTCCCCGAGATCTTCGAAGCGTTCGAAATCGTCAGGAAAGCAGGCAAAGTGCGGCACCTCGGCGTCTCCGCGCACACCGACCCGGCCGGCGTGCTCGAAGCGGCTATCGACAGTAAAATGTACTCGGTGGCGATGGTGGCGTATAACATTGTGAATCATTCACGGCTGGACCCGGCACTGGCGCGCGCCAAGCGCAGCGACTTGGGGGTGATCGCGATGAAAGTAGCCAAGCCGGTGAATCCGGGAAATAAAGCACCGGACCCGGCAAGGGTAAAGCTGATAGCGGATGCGATTCCAGGGCCGCTGAAAATCCCGCAGAAGGCGTACCTATGGGCGCTGAAAAATCCGAACCTCACGGCGGTTGTTTCCGAACTGGTCAACCAGCAAATGGTGGACGATAATTTGCCGCTGGCGGGGGCAAAATAGCAGGAACGCGCTGGAAACCGGGACAGGGACCCAGTGAAGATTCGTGATGCGATAAAGCTAGTCGAGGCTGATGAATGGAAATCGAGTAAGACAGTAGGCAGCCACCGGCAGTACGTTCACCAGACGAAGCCGGGAAAGTAACAATCGCGGGCCATCCCAGCAAGGACTTGGCCGTTGGTACGGTACGCTCAATACTAAGGCAGGCAGGATTGAAACCATGACCGAATATGCGGTGGTGCTCGAAAGGACCGGCAACGGATGGTCGGCATACGTGCCCGATCTAGACGGATGTATTGCCGCCGGTGACACAGAAGCCGAAACCATTCGGCTCATACGGGAAGCCATTGCGCTCCACATTGAAGCCATGCGTCAAGACGGTGATCCTATTCCCCCGCCAACGACACATGTGCAGTACGTCCCGCTTGCCTCGTAGTCCAGCGCGCAACAAGCGCTACTGAAGCCGGACAGCGAACCCTCGCGAGCTGGCGTGCTTATCGCAACCATCGGAATTCAGGGCGCAAGAAAAAGTTGACTACTGCTGGTCGGTCTCCCCCGCATGCAGTCTCGAGACAAGAACCAGATCTTCGTGATTGTGTGGATCATCAAAGAAAACGTCCCAAAAATTCCGAATCGAGAAGCATAGCGCCGCCCCCATACTCCGTCACGAACCAATCGTCCGGGCTACTGAGAGGGTCGACTACGAATTTTATCTGCCCAGGCACACCGTGAAAGAGCACTTGATCACCCTGCTTGATTACCTCCCCGGATGGATAGGTGAACGGCATTTGCAAAAGCGGATAGCCCTAAATAGCCTTCCCCTGCAAATGCGCAGGCACCTTGTCCCCTTCTCCCGGAGCAAGAAACAAATTCTGTTCCAGCCCATGCTGCCGCGTGTACAGATCGAAGTACCGGCCCTCCAGCGCGAACAGCGCCTGATGCGTTCCGCGTTCCAGCACGCGTCCCTGTTCAATCACCAGAATCTGATCGGCGCGCCGGATTGTCGACAATCGGTGAGCGATCACAAACGTAGTGCGGCCCTGCATCAGAAACGCGAGCCCCGCTTGAATCAGAGCCTCGGACTCGGAGTCCAGACTGGAAGTAGCCTCGTCCAGAATCAGTATCCGCGGATCGGCAAGAATCGCGCGCGCAATGGAAACGCGCTGCCGCTGACCGCCGGATAGCTTCACCCCGCGCTCGCCCACAACGGTGTCGTACTTCTTCTCAAAACCTTCGGCGAATTCATCCACGCGCGCGATGCGGCACGCCTCCATCACCTCAGCCCCGGTAGCATTCGGCCGCGCAAACGCGACATTCTCACGAATGGTTCCATCGAACAGAAACGTTTCCTGCAGTACCACGCCAAGCTGCGTGCGATAAGAATCCAGCCGCACAGTGGAGAGATCCACACCATCCACCAGCAGCTTCCCGTTCAGCGGACCATGGAACGCGGCAATCAATCCGATCATGGTCGATTTGCCCGAACCCGAAGATCCAACCAACGCCGTAACCGTTCCTGGATCCGCGCGGAAGCTCACGTCATGCAACACGGGCTTTCCCGCCTCGTACTCAAACGTGACGTTGTCAAAAACCACTTCACCCCGAATCTCGCCAAGCGAAACCGTGCGCTTCGGGTCGTCATCCTCCTGCCGTTCCCGCAAAATCTCCCGCGTGCGCTCGAGCCCGGCAAGGGCTTCGGTCAACTGCGTCCCAATCTGCACAATCTGGAAAACCGGGGCGACGAGAAACGCCAGGAACGCCGTGAACGTGACGAAGCCGCCCAGCGTCAAAGTGCCCGCGAGAATCTGCCGCGTACCGATGTACATCACAATGGAGCCGACCACGCCCATCAGCAGCGTAGCGGACAGGCTCATCAGCGACATGCTCGTCATCGACTTCAACACGTTATCCAGCAGGCGTTTTACACCAGCCGCAAACACCGCTTCCTCGCGCTCCTCCGCGTGGTAGCCCTTGATCACGCGCACCCCGCCCAGCGACTCCGTAAGCCGCCCGGTAACCTCCGCATTGATCTTGCCGCGCTCTTTGAAGATGGGGCGAATCGCGCCGAATGCCTTCCGCAGCGTGAGCCCGAAAGCGATCACGAAAGCCGCTGAAAGCCCGGTCATCAACGGACTGATGCGAACCAGCACCACCAGCGCAATCGCCGCTGTCAGCAACCCGCCCAACAGCTCCACCAGCCCCGTGCCGATCAGGTTCCGCACGCCCTCCACATCGCTCATGATGCGCGCTACCAGCGTGCCCGTCTTGTTTGAATCGTAGTAGGAGACCGGCAGCCGCCCGATGTGCCGCTGGACTTTCCGCCGCAATTCCGCGATCAGCCGTTGGCCCTCCTTCGACAACAACTGCGTCAATGAGAACGACGTCGCGCCCTGAATCATAGTGGCCGAAACCACGGCCAGAATCAGAAGATTCAACATCCCGGTATCTCGCTTCCCGATAACGTCGTCAATCAGAAACTTGGTGGACGCAGGCAGCACCAGCCCACTCACGCGATTGATGATCATCAGCACAAAGCCGATGGCCAGCAGCCCGCGCCGGGGCCGCACCAGTTCCATGATGTCGGGGAGCAGCTTCTTCAAGCGCTCAGAACTTTGGGGCATAACTTATATGATGTGCAGGTCTGGGGGAAAGATGCCAGTTTAGGCGACAGTTAAGGCGTCAACACAATCCGTTCCGTGGTTGCCGCTTCCACCGCCTTCCGCGTAAACGGCATCGGGTGATACTTCCCCGTCTGCCAATCACTCAGCAAATCCGAATAGTGAGGACTCGCCGGATCGCCCGACTCCCCAGGCACATTCGTCATCACGCTCTTATCCCAATTCCCCACGTCCAGAATTTGCCGGAAACTTGCTCCTACCGTCTGCCTGAAATTCAAACCTCCAGCCGCCATCACCGTATTCGCGTCCCCTGGCCGATGGAACGGGCCACGATTAAATTCCGCCTTTTTCAA
>JANYCV010000389.1 GCA_025360145.1 Acidobacteriaceae bacterium | reverse complement strand
ATGGACGCAGGTTATCAGCCACTACTCACAGACGCTTTCCTGCGCGCGCAGTTCGGCTCAGAAGCCGATGCCTTCCGTAACACCCCGGAAGGCAAAGCCTTGCTCGGACGGCTGGAGAACTGGGCCTCGCGTGGACCGATGACAGAAACGCAAGCAGAAGCGGGATTCCTCAAAACCTTCTTTTTCGAGCTTTGGGGCCATTGGCCCGATGGCACCCAGGGGCCGGAAGCCGGATTTACCGCCCATCCGCGGTATCCGGTTCGCGGCGGCGGGTCCGGGGGTCATCAAGGCGTTGCCGACCTGGCCTTGGGCTGGTTTCGCCAGCCGCCTGTCGCAGATACAGCGCAGGTGGTCTGCGAGTTTAAGGACATTCGATCGAACCTCGATGCGCCACAGCAGCGCAATGGCAATACCCGCTCCCCGGTCAAACAATGCGCGGACTATTTGCGCGGCCTGGACCAGCCGCTTTTCGCTGCAGCACCCATCCAGCCGCGCTTGGGCATCGTTAGCGACATGAACGAATTTCGCCTGTACTGGCGCGATAAGATGCCAGCCCAATACCTGCGCTTCATCATCCGTCGGCCTGCCGGCGCCACGGGTACGGCCCTGCTGGACGATACGCCGGAAGCGGCGTTTCAGCGGTTCCTGTTCGCCCGTTTGTTCCGGCCGGATATGTTGCTGTCGAAGACCGGTGAGCCAGCCATATTGGGGCTTATCCGCGACCAACTCGTGTTGGAAAAAGACCTGGAGCGGGCGTTTTACGGCGAATATCGGCGCTATCGGGAGGTATTGATCGCCGCTTTGATCCGCAGCAATCCAACCTATCCCAAAACCAAGGGACGTTTGGTCCGGCTGGCACAGAAGCTGCTAGATCGCATGATTTTTGTGCTGTTCTGCGAGGATATGGGCCAACAAATCGCCTACCCGCCGCAATTGCTGCGCGACCGTTTGATCCGCCTCAGCTCGCATAACCTAAGCCCCGACGGAGACGATGCCTGGGAGATCCTCCGCCGCCTGTTCCGCCGGATGGATGAGGGCGGCGTATTCGACGGCAAGCAGCTCAACCGGTTCAATGGTGGCCTTTTCGCCAGGGATACGGAACTCGACGACCTCAATCTGCCCAACAGTGCCTTCTTTTTCCCAGGGCAAGCGGACAACGAGGAAACGCTTCGCAGCCCGCAGGCGAATCTTCTGTATTTTTCTGCGAATTACAATTTCGGTACTACATCCGGCGGAAAGGCCATTACACTTTACACCCTCGGTCGCATCTTCGAGCAATCCATCACCGAGTTGGAGGCGCTGGAGGCGGCGCAGGACAACCGCCCATCGCTCACCGTCATTACTAAACGCAAGCGGGATGGTGTCTATTATACACCGGAATGGGTTGTGGCACTGGTTGTGGAAGAGACGGTCGGGGCACGGCTGGAGGCATTGCGAACCGAGGCTAAGTGGGACGAGACAAAAATATTCACCTCGCGCCAAATTGCCAGTGGAGCCCGAGCGGTGATTGAACAAATCGCGGCAATCGAACGTTATCAGGCGGCCTTACGGCAGTTGACCATTGTCGATCCAGCTTGTGGGTCGGGTGCGTTCCTAATTTATTCGTTAGACTATCTGTTGCGTGAAACGCGGCGGGTTACGGCCGAGCATCAGGGGCTTTCAGGCGGTCAGACATTTTTGTTCGACGATGCCGCCGCAACCAAGGAAATTCTGTCACGGAACATATATGGGGTAGACATCAATCCGGCCTCGGTGGAACTCGCACGCCTCGCACTCTGGCTGCACACGGCTCGGGGTGGTTCGGCGCTATCGGATTTGGACGCCACGATCCGCGACGGCAATAGCCTGGTTGGGCCGGACATCGCCAACGTCAATAGCGACTATGCGCTACTTCCCCCGGCGGGGCGCGAACGGATCAACGCATTCGACTGGCATGCGGCATTCCCCGCCGTCTTTGCTCAGGGTGGTTTCGACTGCGTGGTAGGCAATCCGCCGTACGTTAAATTGCAAAACTACAAGCGCGTAATGCCGGAAGTGGCAGATTACCTGAAACGCGCGACCGCGCCAGGACTCGGTGTCTCCGGCCCGCGCTACCAAAGCGCGCAGACCGGCAATACCGATTTATTTTTGCCATTTATCGAGAAGGGGCTGTCTTTGCTGCGGTCAGGCGGACGGATGGGCTACATCGCCCCAAGCCTTTGGTTGCTGAACGAGTACGGAGAGGGATTGCGCCGGTTGGTCCATCGCGGCCGCAATCTGGACCGGTGGGAGGATTTCAAATCTTTCCAAGTGTTCGAGGAGGCCATCACCTACACCGCGCTACAGTTCTTTACGGCTGGACCCAACGAAGCGGTGCGCTTTCACGATACGGCTGGCGGGAATCACGTACCGAATTGGCACGATGCGGATTGCGCGGTGCCCTATGCCAGCCTTCCCGAGGGCGAGCCGTGGACCTTGGTGACGCGGCCAGAGCGCGAGGTGTTGAACGCGCTTGCCGCTCGATGCGACAGGTTGGACGCTCCGTTGGTTTCAGCCGCGATCTTCCAAGGTCTCATCACCAGCGCCGACGCCATTTACCATCTGCGCCGGCTTGGACCGAACCTCTATCGTAACGCCGCGGGTGCGGCCGTCACAATCGAGGACGCGATCATGCTGCCGCTGGTGAGCGGCAAGGATGTTTCCCGCTGGGCGACACCGACGCCTGTTTGGCATATTTTATTCCCCTATTCCGCCGATGCCGCTGGGCGCATGCGCCTGATGACAACCGACGCGATAGCGGCCTTCTTTCCCCTGGCTTGGGTCTATTTGGATTCGCATCAAGCTACACTGCGGAAACGAGAAAATGGGAAATTCAACGATAATGCCTGGCACCGGTTTGGGCGGAGCCAGGGTCTCGATAAGCAGGACCGTCCGAAACTCTTCGTCGCGCAAACAGTTACGGAACTGGAAGTTGCCCCGGACCCTACCGGAGCATTCGCGGCCGACAACGTTCGCGTGAACTGCATTTTACCGGCCAATCCGTCCGATTTCTGGTACTTGCTGGCTGTGCTGCACGGACGCGTTTGCGACTGGGTATTTCGCCGCATCGCCAAGCCAAAACAGAATGATTATTTTGAAGCCAACCGCCAGTTTATCGCCCCGCTGCCCATCCCCCGCGCCGATGCCGCAACCAAGCGAGCCCTGGGACGGCGCGCGCGCATTGCTCGCGCCTTGCACACCCGCCGCGCCCGTGCCCTCGCTCTGATTGCCCGCCGCCTGGAGGCGTGCGGGAAGCGCACCGAGAATGAGGAATGGCTGCTCGCCGGCCAGGTAACCCCGCTCGCGGCCCTGAAGCAACAGGCCCCAGCGTCGCTGATAGGGCAGGCTCGAACCGATTGGGCGAAGCTGCGTCAGACCGGCGAAGCTGCCAAAGCCATGGCCCGCGCGGCCATGCTTTTTACACCCCAGGCCACTTTGGCCGTCGTATTCGAACACGGCGAATTGCGTTTGACCGCGAACGGTATACCGGTGTTCGACCACATTTTCATGAACGCCGGCGTCGGGCCTTTCGTCGCGCTCCAATGGCGCCTTGCAATTCGTGAAAATACCTTCATCGGAGAGGCCGGCACCAAAACCTTATGCAGTGTACTGCGTCGGCTCCGCGTAACCGAAAACACCGAACTCCGCCAGCAGGCGCAAGCAGTCGCCACGCGGGTTTTTGCGTACGATTTGGCGATCCAGCGCAACGACACCGCGATGCAAGTACAACTCGATGCCGCTTATGCCCTGACTCCAGCCGAGCACGATATAATATTGGGATCTTAGTGTACCTGTATGACCGAGGTAGGCAAACTCGCCGGCGGCATCAT
>JANYCV010000363.1 GCA_025360145.1 Acidobacteriaceae bacterium | reverse complement strand
ATAATATGTATAGATATATCGGGGACACTACACTAGTCTATCGTAGGGGCTGAGAAACGCCACTGGCATGATCGACACAGGCCTCAAACTGACACTTCGTAAAAATCACTTCTTCGCCAGCCCATCCACCAGCACCTTCGCCAATTCCGCAATTAACAGGCAACCTACATTGTCCGGGCCGTAATCACTCTTCGGCATCCCGTCCACCGTGATCGCCATCGCGATCCGTCCGCCTTTCGAGTACACAATGCCAACGTCTGACCGCAGTGCATCCAGCGCGCCGGTCTTGTTTGCCACCGGGACGCCACCGGCTCTGCGGCGGATTCCGGAATCGTCCCGGCAGCGCTTCATGATGGCGATGATCTCGCGGGACGCCTCCGCATTCACAATCTCACCGCGCTCCAGTTTCTCCAGAATCGCAACCATGTCGCGTGGCGTCGATACTCCCAGACCATACTTTTGATTCTCCGGAAGCTTGCCCGCAACCGACCAGCCCGATGGAGATTTGAGCTGGTTCCCATCGCCGCGGATCTTCCGCATGGAACGCGTGGTCTTGATGCCGATGGTATCGAGGTAAGCATTCACCGCGTCGGCGTTGAAGCGCTCCAGCACCATGTTGGTGGCGGTGTTGTCGCTCAGCACCATCATCAGATGAACTACGTCGCGAAGCGGCAGCGCAACGCCATCGGAAAATTCGGTACCCAGAACTCCGGAGCCCGAAACTTTTTCAGCGGCCGTTAACGCCAACGGTTCATTCCATTTCACTTGACCGCGCGCGACTGCGTCGAACACTCCAAGCAGGATGGGGAGCTTGATGGTACTGGCGGTGCGGACGGGTTCGGCTTCGCGAATCCCCACCGCGGCGCCAGTGTCCAGGTTCTTCGCGTATAGCGAGACAGTGCCGGAAAAACCGTCGATCCGCGAGCGCAGGCTATCGGGCAATGTCTGTGCCGGCGCGGGGGCGGCCACCAACATCAAAGCAACCAGGGAAATGATGCGCATGCCGCTAATGATAACCAGAAAGCGTCCGTCCCCCCAACGGGACGTGATGGTCCCCGTGATTGTGGGATACTGAAGGGGTTCTGCTTGCACGGAGATTTTTCATGGACAACCGCCCATCGACACATTTGTCGGTTGATGATATTAACGCTTACCTGTTGGGCAATCCGGCCATAACTGTACGGACGGCATTGGAGGCACACTGTCTCCGATGCCCAAAATGCCTAGCGGACATGTGTGCGCTCACAGCCAGAATCGATAGGCTTCAGATGGCGCAGGAGCCGGTGTCACGGCTCATTTCCAGCACTCCCGGCATCCAAACGCCCCGCCCGCGCCGTCAGCCGCTGCCGGCCTCGCTGGGACGGCCTTGGCACGGCTGGACTGGCCGGGCGGTAGCCGCGAGTTTGGTGCTTATGGTGCTGCCGGATTTCATTCGCAATGTTCGCCTGGATCACTTGCTGGATTCGCCATTGACAACCGGCGCGCTCAACCTGCCATTCACTCGCGAGTACCCCTCCAGCCTCGCTTTGTTCGCCATGCCGAAGGTGGAACTGGAATCGGCGCCTCCCAAAAAACTAACTAGTCCCCTGCTGAAGCCGAAGCCGCAGCGGCAATTCCTGGCCCCGCAGCAACACACGAGACAGTCCGAACTGGTACAAGTTGCTCTGCTCGACGCCCCGGATCTGAATGTCGCCGACGACTTCATCGATCGTCTGCCGAAGGAAATAGAGGTTACTCCCGAGGCGGCGGCTGTTTCTAAACCACATATCTTCAAGCGATTTCTATCCGTGATTGCGGCGCCTTTCCGCTCGCCGCGCAGCTGATTCCATGCCTGCCCCCCGTGATGACGAACGCGAGAGTCTGGCGCGGAGAAACGGCTGGGTCTGCTCCCTGTGCAACCAGCCATTTTCGCGGGAAGACGTAGGGCAAACAATTTGCCCGTCGTGTATCTATCAAATGTACGCAGACTAGAAAAGGTACCCGGCGTAGCGATTGAATTACCCAATCCGCAATACCCAATGACCAGCAGCGCTCCTTCATCCTAAATCCGGCAGTTGAATCCGCCCGGCACCGGCTAGGCCTTCAGACCACAAGCAGTTGCAAGGGAATCAGTTGTCACCAACATGGTGAACGGCGAGCCGTTGCAATCCTAAGCTATTTGAGCGGCTTGGCGCGGATTCAGGTTAGCTGTGTATATGCCGCACTCAGCTAATTACCACGGCAGAAGCCCAGGTAGGGCGGGCCCCCTGGCCGGCGCGGGACGCCCACGTCACGCTGCTGGAAGCGGGACGAAGGCTCACACGAAACGCTGCCAGACCGTACCCGCTTCAGTTAATCGGTCCGTCTCCCCTCGAAACAGTTCCACAAACTCGTCCACTTTGGAGCCGGCCAGTTCGAGCATCGACGTAAGACTACCTCGCTTCAGGTCCGTGCTGTGCCGCAGTGGCGTGACGCGCGGACACAGCTTCTCCGGATGCCTCACAGGATGCACAAACCATCCGGGCACGCGCAGCCCGTCTTCATTCTTCAGTGATGGGAGTAGCGGGCTGCTTTTTGACCGCCAGTCTGTGAGAGGGAACCGGCACGTAGACTTTCCGCCAACTTTCAATGGAAGCATCGTGGGTGCCGCCTCCATCGTGCCGCCCGCGGTAACCAAGCCGGGAAACGCCCGCTCCGGCGGGCTCGAACACCGCTGTGCGGCAGTATTCCCCCATCGCCATTTCCTCCGTATTCATAATCCTGGATCCGGCAGTGGAACTCCGTCAAAACGGATAGGCATTTCATCCGCAAGAGGTTGATGCAGGCGCGGTAATCACCAGAAAGGTGAATTGCGAAGCAGTTGGAAATCGTGACAAAAAAACAAAAGCCTCACCCGCACTCCCGAATGGGCGGCCGTAAGGATCTGCAAATCTACTTCAAGATCTCGAACAGATTGCTGTAGTCGTCCGTCCAGGGGCGTAGCTTTGCATCGATCGCGGACAGCTCGGCTGCCTTGTCGAACTCACGCTGCTGAAATGCTTCCGCACTCGCCGACACCAGCACCCAGGTGGTGCCGAACAGGTAATCGATGTCGTCTTCTTCCTGGTCGACTGTCACCGAAACCTTCCCCAGATCCTTGGCGTGCTGCGCCACCACCGGGGCCAGATTCAAATACCGGTTCGACGTGTGAATCGCCAGAATGCCATTCGGACTCAAGTGACGGAAATACAGTTGGAACGCCTCTCGCGTCAGCAGGTGAACCGGAATCGCATCGCTCGAAAACGCATCCACCGCCAGCACATCGAATTGCTGGTCCGCTTGCCGCTCCATGGTCAGGCGTGCGTCGCCGAACAGCACCTGCTTGTTTGCCCCGCAATCGGACAGAAAAGTAAACTGTGAGGCCGCAATCTTGTAAACCAGCGCGTTGATCTCGTAAAACCGGTAGACATCGGGAGTCCGGCAATAGCTGGCCAGCACTCCGGAGCCCAGCCCGATGATTCCCACGCGCAGCGAGGGATGCTGCCGCTTCATCGCCCTCAACGTCCGGCCGATACCCGATCTTTCGCCATAATACGTGGTCGCCAGATGATGAAACTTTGGGTTCAGCAACTGTCCGCCGTGATTGATGGTGCCGTGTACCAGCACCCGGATTCCCGTGGTGGTCTCCGAATCCGGATCGTCCCGGACGTGCAACGACCCATAGAAATTTCGCGCGGAATAGTGGTAGATCCGCGCCGCTTGCACTTCGCGATAACCCAGATAGCCGGCCAGGCTAAGCGTGCAGAGCGTCAGCGCAAGCCGTACCACCCAAACGTTCCCGAATCGCGGAATCGTTTCGTTCCACAACAGGATCGAGGTCAACAGCGCGCAGGCCACAAGCACCAGCGGAAGTTCCAGATTCGAATCGAAGAGGATGGGCGCGGCGAGTCCCACAAATAAGCCGCCCAGTGCTCCACCCGCCGAAATCATCAGGTAATAGAGCGTCAAATACCGCGGATGCGGCTTTATCCGCGCGAGTTCGCCGTGGCAAACCATGCACGAGGCAAACAGCGCCACGGTGAAAACGGGAATCGCCCATCGGAGCGACGGATTGGCGCTCTCGGTGTAGATTGCGAATGCCACGCCTCCCAAAGAGACAGCCAGCAGTGGTAGAAAGACCCGCCGGTCATAGGCGCGGCTACTTTCAAAGCACAGAATGAAACTCAATAGATAAAGGCTTAGCGGCAGCACCCACAGGAAGGGAATGGGCGCGACGTTCTGGCTCATGTGAGTAGTGATCGCCAGCAGCATCACCACGGCGCACGCTGCCAGGGACATCCACAATAGCGTCATGCCCCAAGTGGGGCGCGGCGCGGGTGCCGGCTGCGCTTGCGCCGGCTGCGCTTGCGCCCTCATTCCAAACCGGCTGCGCCATGCCGCCATCCCGCACGCCGCCGCGAATATCCCGAATCCGAACGCCCACACCGTCGTTTGGCCGCGTGAACTCAACCGCGGTTCCACCAACACCGGAAAGCTGATCAGCGCCAACATCGAACCCAAATTCGACAGCGCAAAAAGCCGGTATGGAATGACGCCGGTCTTTGTTTGCAGATACCACGCCTGCAACAGCGGGCCCGTCGAAGACAGCAATAAATACGGCAGGCCGATCGTAGCCGCCAGCAGCCCCAGAATCCGCAGCGTCGGGTTTGAATCCGCCTCGGGTTTCCAGGAAGGCGACGGGCTGATCGGCAACAACAGCAGGCACGCCAGCAGCAGCGCGACATGCAGATACGCCTGTTGTCTCGGCTTTAGATATCGTATGGAACAAAACGAGTACAGATACCCCGCCAGCAGCGACACCTGAAAAAACATCATCGCCGTAGTCCATACCGCAGCCGACCCGCCGAACCACGGCAGGATAATCTTGGCGATCATCGGTTGAACCTGGAATAGTAAGAAAGCGCTTACAAAAATGGTTAGGGCGTAGACCAGCATGTGTGGGCGGGTAGCGAAGCGGGCATGTCCTCCCTATTTCCGCGCGCGGTGTTTCTGCTTCTTGTGCTTCACCTTCGCATGCTTCTTGCCCGCCGCAAATGTGCTGGTGGCGCTGCCCAGCAGAAGCGTCAGGCCCAGCATCACGCTTATCAGTTTTCGCATAGTGGTTCTCCTTATCCGAGCTATTTCTCACGGCGAGATGAGGCCATAGTCTCAGGCCCACATGAATGCGACGTGAAGTTCACATTAAAATGGCTTCAGAAGCTCGCTCTTGCCGTGCATCCGCGACTTGTTGTCCCTCCGGCGGGTTATGATTCGTTAATATCTTCTATGAATCTCTTCGCGAGTGTACTCTTCGCCGCTGCCGTGGCTCCCATGGATGTCACTCTCACCGCCAACAGCTTCCGTAAATGGTCCTTTGCGCCCGCAGTTCAGCGAACGGGCGGTTTAGGAGCCGCCCAGCTCCTCACCAGCCCATGAAATCAGGTCTCTTCCACCAGTTCGTGCAAGCATTAAAATCCGGCGAGAAGTCAGCGTCCGAACTCACCGCAGATTGTCTGCAGCAGATCCGTTCGCGCGACGCCGATGTGCACGCATGGGTCGAGGTGGCGCCGCAGCCGCCATTATCCAGCGGCGCCCTGGACGGAATTCCATTCGGCGTAAAAGATATTATCGAAACCACGAACCTCCGCACCCAGTACGGCTCGCCCCTGTTCGCCGGCAGGTATGGCGGCACGGAAGCCGGCTTGGTCACCGCTCTCAGGCAGCGCGGCGCAGTGCTGCTGGGTAAAACACACACCACGGCGTTCGCTTACTACGATGCGCCGCCCACGCGCAATCCGCTCAATCCCGCGCACACCCCAGGGGGCAGTTCCAGCGGCTCGGCCGCCGCCGTGGCTGCCGGCATGGTGCCCTTCGCGCTCGGTACGCAAACACAAGGTTCCATACTGCGCCCAGCTTCCTTTTGCGGAATCTGCGGCTTCAAACCCACTTTCGGCCTGCTGCCTTCCGACGGCATTCTCCCCTTCGCCCCCTCGCTCGACACCCCCGGATTCTTCACCCAGACCGCCGGCGATATGCACCTGTTCTGGCAGCGGTTTGGAAACCCCATGGACGTGGCCGCGCCGCGACGCCTCGGTTCCTTGCAGCGGCCGTCGCCAACCATTGCGGGCTGGAGCGTGGACGAGGTGGAACTTCCATTCCCCGAAAAAGATATCCTGATTGCCGTGCAATTGATCAACGCCTACGAAGGCTCGCGAACGCATCGGGACCTTTGGCTGCGGAACGGCGATCGTCTCGGCCCCAAGCTTGCGCAGCTTGTTTCCGATGGACTGAAGATTGGGGAAGGCGCTTACCGGAACGCCCTCGCCACGCTTGCGAATGCCCGGGTAGCCGTCGCCGGACTCTACCGCGACTATCCAGTCTTGCTCTCCGCCGCTGCCACCGGACCTGCTCCCCGAGGCCTCGAATCCACCGGCGATCCTCGCCCGAACGCGCCCTGGACCGGCCTGCATGGCCCGGCCATCGCCATTCCGCGCCCCGGCGCCGGCCTGCCTGTTGGCTTGCAACTGACCGCAGCCATCGGGAACGACGACCTGCTCGTCCAGACCGCCCGCCTGGTGGAAGCCGCGCTTTACGACCGAACCGGCTCCAGCGGATAGCCCACGTCCCGCCATGCCTCAAACCCGCCGGCGATCCTCGCCCGAACGCGCCCCGGCGCCGGCCTGCCTGTTGGCTTGCAACTGACCGTAGCCATCGGGAACGATGACCTGCTCGTCGAGACGGCGCGCCTGGTGGAAGCCGCGCTTTACGACGGAACCGGCTCCAGCGGATAGCCCAGGTCCCGCCATGCCTCAAACCCGCCTTCCAGCGGCCGCACGCGCACAATTCCTCTCCGGTGCAGGTTCAGCGCCGCACGGGCGCTGGTCAATTCGGTCGGTCAAGAACAATAGAGAACAATTTCGCGGTCTCTCGGAATCTCTTCGTGCCTCACTTCCAACTCTTCCATGGTGAAGTGGATCGCGTTCGGCAGCCGCAGCGGGTCGGAATCCACGTCTTCCTGATGCCGCAGATCCAAAATCACCAGTTCTTCTCCGGCGTTCAGCCGCTCCATCACTTCTTCCGGAGTAACCCGCGCCGCCCGCAGGGACCGCAGTGTCTTTCGCCGCTGCACTAATTGCCACGCCCCGTAGAATCCGACGAACAGCCCCACCACCACTCCCATCGACGTTCCAAACCGGCTTAACGCCTCGGCGGCCCACTCGATCTGCGCCCGCAAAACATAACCGGTCCCCATGAAAGCGCCTGCCCACAGCAGGCTCCCCAACCCATCCAGAAGCAGAAAGCGCCCCGGACCCATCCGCGTAAGGCCCGCCATTGGCGGCGCCATCGTACTGAAACCCGGTAGAAACTTGGCCACCAACAGCCCCTTGTCGCCATACCGCCCGAACAGTCCCTTGGTCCGGCTCACACAGTAATCGGGCTCCAACGAAAGCCGGCACAACAGATTCAGAATCGATTGGCCGCGCGTCCGCCCCATGTAATACCACAGGAAATCCGCCAGCAAACACGCCAGCAACCCGATGCCCAGCGCCATTGCAAACGAAAAATTGCCCAACCCCGCCAGTACTCCCATCGCCAGCAGCGCAGGCACAGCGGGAATCGGCAACCCCAATTGCTCCGCCAGCACGGTCGCGAACAGTACCCAATAGCCGTATTGCAGAAAAATCTGGAGAGTACTCTTCATTTGTCAGGGAACACAAATACCGATTCTAGATTCTAACCGCCGGTGAAAGGATGCGTCCGGGTTCACGCATCCCGGAGTATCCTGAAACATCGTCATACCAGTGTAGTGTCCATGAAGTAGCCGGACAGATCGAATCCCGCGGTTCACCCATATTAAAAAGAGTTTATCCGCCCGCTGGCGCCAGCACGGTAGTCTCCACGGTAGGGCGGGCGCCCTCCAATTCACTTCGGCTCAAACAAATGCGCCAACCCCGGAAACCCGTTCATCGCCAACCGGCACGAGGGACCATCACCCCACCAGCGCGGTGCATGAAACGTATTCTTCGGCACGTACACCACGTCGCCCACATTCGCAATAATCACGCCCTGGGTCTCGATCGGATAACGGATCTGTCCCGCCATAATCAACAGAACTCCGAACTCTCCGGATGATAATGCCCCTTATCCTTCAAATTCAAAG
>JANYCV010000358.1 GCA_025360145.1 Acidobacteriaceae bacterium | reverse complement strand
CATGTCCGCCACGTAGAAGACCTTGCCGTCCGGCGAGACCTTCACATCTTGCGGCATGCCGCCGGGTTCCACCGAAATTTTGCCGATCACCTTTCTTTCCGCGACGTCCACCTTGATCAACTCGGAAGAGAATTCGCAGCTCGCGATCAGATACCGGCCGTTGGCGGAGAAATCCATGTGATCCACACCACGGCAACCGACCTTGAGCGTGCCCTCCAGCTTCATGGTTTGCGGATCGCGGAAATCGAGTTGCTTCATCCGCTCCGCGACCACGATGGCGTGCTTGCCGTCCGGCGTGAAGTACATGTTGTAGGGATCCAGAACGCGAATGGTCTTGCCTTTCTGCCCGGTTGCCGGATCGACCCTGGTTACGCTGTCGCCCAGATCGTTCAAAACCCATAGCGTCTTGAGGTCCCAGGATGGAACGACGTGCTGCGGCTGTCTGCCGACCGCGAAATGATCCACAATCTTGTAGGTCTTCGGATCGATGACATCCACGGTATTGCTGCCGCTGTTGGGAACGTAGATCCGCGACGGGAAGTCCTTCACTACCGGACTCAGCTTTCCGGGTGCGTCTTCGGAATAGATATTCTTGGGATCGAGCACCGGCGGCATGCCGGGCAGCGCGTCCTGTAGCGCAACTGCGGCAGGCGCGGGCGACGATTCAAGTGCTTTCGAGGAACAACCGGCGAATGTGAGAATCGGCAGAAGAACGAATGAAATTTTCCAGCGCATGATGTTAGTAGTAACCCCTATTATAAGGACGGAGGATTTTGCGAACGATGCCAAATGAGCTTGCTCTGCATTCTGTCAGTTATGCCGGACTTTGGGGGCAAGCGTTTCTCACCGTGGAGGACTTCGTTGCCAAGGCCGCCGAACTCGGATTTGACGGCGTGATGCTGATGGCAAAGCGGCCGCATCTCTCCATTCTGGACTACGGCACATCGCGGCGTGCGGCGTTGCGCGATCAGTTGCAACGGGCGAATGTGAAGCCTGTTTGCCTGGCAGGATACACGAACTTCACCGCCGATCTGGAGCACTCCGAGATTCCTCATCGCGAGTTTCAGATCCAGCATGTTACGGCGCTGGCGGAGCTGGCACGCGATATCGGTTGCCCGCTGGTGCGCATCTTTACCGGCTATGAGCACTCCGCAGCGTCGTTCTCGCCGCAATGGAAGTTGGTGGTGGATGCGATTCGGGAATGCTGCCGGCGCGCGGCGGAATTCGGGGTGACGATCGGCGTGCAGAACCATCACGATCTCGCGGTTGGATTTGAAAGCCACGCGGATCTGATCGCCAATGTGGGTGAGCCGAATTGCAAGGCGCTTTTCGATGCGTGGGCTCCAGCACTGCACGGAGTAGATATCGCGGCAGCGGCGCGGAAGCTTGGTCCGATGACGGTGCATACGACGATTGCCAATTACGTGCTGCGTCCACGCTACCGGTACGATTCCGCACTGGTGAATTACACGCCTCAGTTACCCGCTATTCAGGCGGTGCCGATGCAGGATGGCTTCATCGACTATCGGGGATTTCTTGCGGCGTTGCGGACTGCGGGATTCACGGGCAGCATCGCCTATGAGATGTGCTCGCAACTGCGCGACGGCGGCGATATGAAAACGCTGGATAGTTACGCGCGCCAGTTTCTGGAATACATGAGGTGAACGGACGCTGCTTGGCGTGTTCGTCCGCTTCCTCAGCTTGCTTGAGAATGTTGCGGGCCTGAAGGAGGATTTTCTTTAGGATCTCCGGCCACTTCGGTTTCTGGCGGAGCGGAAACTCCAGATCTATTCCAAAATGTTTCCTTTCTTGCTGTCGCGCATTTTGCATGATGGCTTTCGCATGTTTGCTTTTCTCGACGGAGCGGCTTGGTTCCTACCAGTCGATGGCCTTGGCTTCGTCGATCATCGAAACGATCCTGCGGGCGATTCGCGGTATTGGTCAAATCCCATCGCTTTAGTCTGGGCGCCGGGAGGCTGGCAGTCGATGGTTTTTGGGGAATTGCGAATTGCGAAACAGAGCCAATTCCGGGATTCGGGCGTTGGGTTTGTTCGTGTGATTTACGTCGAAATCGTGGGGAAGCGGGGGGCGCAGGGCT
>JANYCV010000339.1 GCA_025360145.1 Acidobacteriaceae bacterium | reverse complement strand
AAACGACCCGGATTGGAAAGTAGCGGCATTCACCACGCCAGCCGACAGCAAGGAAATCCCGCCACTGGTAACGTTAAAGATCATCGGCTGCGATGTCCCCGACGCACCACTTACTGCAATTCGAAGATTGCCAACGCCAGTCAATTGCGATCGCGGAATCACAGCCCGCAACGTGGATTCATTGATGAAGATGGCGCCCGCCGTAACTCCGTTTACCGACACCGACGACGTACTGGTAAACCCGCTTCCATTGATCGTTACCGTAGTATCGCCGGCTCCCGCATTGATGGACGATGGGCTGATAGATCCGATGACCGGCGCCGAAATGAGCGCGTAACTCACCGGCACAATAATCGGACTGTTCGACGCGCCCGGAACGTTAATCGTAATGGTCCCGCTGAAGGTTCCGCTGCCCAGGCCAGCCGGATTGACAGTCAGCGTAAGCGTGGCCGGAGTGGCTGCCCCAGACCCTGGATTCACCGTTAGCCAGTTGCCATTCGATGTTGCGAATGCGGCAAAATTCAGAGATGCCCCGCTACTCGAAAGCAGAATCGTTTGTGGCGCCGCGGCGGCCCCGCTAAAACTCAGCGCGGATGGAGCCACCAGTGCGAATGCCGAGCCCACATCCGCGGAGATTCGTGTCACGAAGGCATCGAACTTTCCACTCCCTTCGTTATAACGGTTCCTCGCTCCCGGGAACGACGCGGACGAAGTCCGTCCGGTCACAAAGGCTGCGCCCGTGGGATCCAGCGCGATGCCGTGCGCTTCGTCATCACCGCTTCCGCCCAGGAACGTGGAGTACAACAGCGAGCTTCCGTTTGGTGCAAGCCGCGCCACGAACGCATCGGACGCCCCTCCGCCGTATAGAGGCTGCAGGGCATTACGGGTAGGGAAGTTTGTCGAAGAAGTCCATCCCGCGAGATAGGCACTGCCGCTCGAATCCACCGCAAGACCATAACCGAAATCGTCGCCGCTGCCTCCCAGATAAGTCGAATACAGCAACGACGCACCGGAGAGCGAAAGCTTCGCGACAAATGCATCGTATGATCCGCCCGCGGTCGCTTGCGCTGGATTCATCAGAGGAAAATTCGATGAGGATGTATAGCCGCCCAGGTAGATCCCCGTCCCATCCAGCACAATCCGAAAGATGGTTTCATCGGCTGCTCCTCCAAGATAAGTACAGAAGACGAGCGTGTTCCCGGCCGGAGCCAGTTTGAACACGAAGCCGTCGGAAGCCCCCGCGTTCTTCGCCTGAAAGGCGTTCGCCGTCGGGAATACCTTCGACGTAGTGGAGCCGGAAACATACGCCGCGCCGGTGGAATCCACCGCGATGCCAGTCCCGATATCCTGTCCGTCTCCGCCGACAAACGTCGAGTAGACGAACACGTTACCCGCGGGTGAGATCTTCGTCACAAAAACATCTGCGCCGCCGCCCGATGGTCCGGCTTGAAACGCATTTGCAGTCGGAAAATCGGACGATCTAGTCAACCCGGTCACGTAAGCATTGCCGGACCCATCCACGGCGATGCCGTTTCCGAAATCGTCCGATCCCCCTCCGATGTAAGTCGAGTAAACGATCTTATCGCCGCCGGCTGAGATCTTGGTGACAAAAGCGTCTATTTCACCTCCGCCGAAGCTCCTCTGTGCGCCATTCTGCACCGGAAAATCCATAGAGCCGGTAAAGCCGCTGACGTAGACGTTGTGCTGAGCGTCCACGGCAATTCCGTTCCCTGCGTCGTTCTTCTTCCCGCCAAGGTAGGTGATATAGATCAGTTGGTCGCCGTTCGGGCTATACTTGGCGACGAACGCATCTCCGTTCCCCCCTGGAAATTCCTGCGCGGTACCCTGTGCCGGGAACGTGACGGAATTCGTATTGCCGGTGATGTAGGAGCTGCCAGTTTCGTCTACCGCAATGGCAAAGCCGGCGTCATAGCCCGGCGTGCCGAGATACACCGAAAATTGAACTATCGGATCGATCACCAGCGGCAGCGATCGGTCGTATTTCGCCAGCGAGAAACGGACATGTCCGTCCGGTTGCAAACGGTACGAGCCTGCTATCTCCACGCGCGAGCCCTTCACATCCTGATAAATGTTGGGCCTGTGCTGCCGCACGTCGCCGATCAGCAGATCGCCATCCGCCGTAAGCTGCGGGTGCGCGCCCTCATAGGCGATATCGATCAGACCCGGATCTGCGCCCGGAGCCACCACCATGTCGTATTCTAATTTCTGGCCGCTGCCGTAATAGATAGCGTCGATGCCTGGATACACTTGCGCGTAGCGAACCTTTCCGAACTGCGGCACGCCGGTCCGCCATTCCGATGGGCGGTTGCCAGCGAAATAGTTGCTGACCGCCGGAACGCGATCCACGCCCTCTGCCTTATCACGTTTCGACGCGCCATGGAATTGCATCCGGATCGGCGCGTGGCCTTTCGTACTCAGCACGGGGCCGCTGGCGGTGAGAAACACGGTAAGGCTAGGCGTCCGCGCGACAAACTGCACGGCGGAATCCACTTGGCCGCGATTCGGCTCGAAGTAAACCGGAAGGTGCCGGATGTCTTTGATCGCTGCCGGCAGTACGGCATTCATTAGGGTGAGAATTAGAAAAGTTCGTAATAGCACAGTTCGCATACAGTCCTAGCTTGATAATTCCGGTACGGTGT
>JANYCV010000315.1 GCA_025360145.1 Acidobacteriaceae bacterium | reverse complement strand
CTTCTGGAATCGCTGGAAGGCAAACGCGGCATTCCGCGCATCCGGCCTCCATTTCCGGCAGTGGCTGGCGCATGGCAATCTCCCACGGTGTTGAATAACGTGGAGACTTTCAGTGCCATTCCGGCCATTATCCGCGATGGCGGCGAGAAGTTTGCCAACTACGGCACGCCCAAAAACGGCGGTACGCGGCTGCTTTGCATTTCCGGTCATGTAAATAAACCGGGTGTGTATGAGGTTGCGCTGGGTTTCAACATGCTGCGCGCCATTGAGGAATTCGGCGGCGGTATGCGCGGCGGAAAGAAGCTGAAAGCAGTGGTTCCCGGCGGCTCTTCCTGCCCCATGTTGCGCGCGGAAGAATGCGATCTGCCGATGGATTACGATTCTCTCGCGAAGGCGAAGAGCATGCTCGGTTCCGGCGGAATGGTTGTGATGGACGAAGACACCGACATGGTGAAGGTGGCCCTGCGCATCATGAAATTCTACGCGCACGAAAGCTGCGGCTGGTGCATCCCGTGCCGCGAAGGGACAGTGTGGCTGAAGAAGCTGCTCACCCGCTTCGACGAGGGCCGCGGCCAGTCTACCGACATCGATCTGATTAACGAAGTGGCAAAGAACATGCTGGGGCGCACTTTCTGCCCGCTGGGCGATGCCGCCGCGCTGCCGACAATATCTATCGTGGAGAAGTTCCGCAATGAATTTGAGGCGAAACTGGCGGTGCAGCCGGGCTCCTACGACGACGCGAACCGATTTGTGCAGATTGCATAAGACCAAACAATGCCTGATCCAGTAAATCTTTTAATTGACGGCAAAGCCGTCCAAGCCCCCGCGGGGACGCTTGTGATCGACGCGGCCAAGATGGCCGGCATTGAGATTCCAGCCTTCTGCTATTACGAGGGCTACTCATTGCAGGCCGCCTGCCGCATGTGCCTGGTGGAGATTGAGAAGACACCGAAACTGCAGGCATCCTGCACCATTCCGGTGGGCGAAGGCATGGTGGTGCGAACGGATTCGCCGCTTGTCGCGCAAGCCCGCAAATCGATGCTGGAACTGCTTCTCACCAATCATCCTCTCGATTGCCCTGTTTGCGATAAAGGCGGCGAGTGCGAGTTGCAGGACATGGTCTTCCGCTACGGCGCGGGCGAAAGCCGCTATACCGAAGCCAAGGTGCACGTGGATGAGAAACAGTGGTCTCCGGTGGTGTTTTACGACGCTCCGCGCTGCATTCTCTGCTACCGCTGCGTGCGCGTGTGTAACGAGGGCATGGGCGTCGGCGCGCTGGGCATTGTGAATCGCGGAATCGTTTCCGAGATCGCCCCCAACGATGGCGATCATTTGAACTGCGACGAATGCGGCGCCTGCATCGATATCTGTCCCGTGGGCGCGCTCACCAGCGGCACGTACCGTTACCAGACCCGTCCGTGGGAAATGAACCACGTCGGCACCGTTTGCACGCACTGTTCCAACGGCTGCAAAACCACCCTCGGCGTACGCAACGACAAAATCATTCGCGGGAACAACCGCGACCGTTCCGGCATCAACGGCGAGTTTCTCTGCATCAAGGGCCGCTACGGCTTTGATTTCACTGAAAATCCGGAGCGCCTGCAATCGCCGCTGATGCGCGTGGACGGAAAGCTGGAGCCTGTCTCCTGGTCTAAGGCGCTGCTCGCCGTGGCGCGGAAGTTTCAGGAAGTAAAAGCGAGCGGTGGCACGTTCGGCGTCATCGGTTCCAACCGCACGACGAACGAAGAAAACTACTATCTGCAAAAGTTCGCCCGCCAAGGCCTAGGTACGGCCAACATCGACCATCACCGCAGCGGTGACCTTACCACCCTGCTGGACGCCATCAGCGGCAAGACCGCCGCGCTGGCAACCGTGGCCGACATCTACACCGCCAAGGCGACGCTGGTCATCGGCGCGGACCTGTCTGAACAGCATCCGCTTCTCGCCTTCCAGATCCGCGCCAATTTCCGGCACCACGCCGCCCACACCTACACGGTAACCAGCGGCCCGGTGCGGGAGCGCAAATTTGCAGTAGCCAGCCTGATCGTGAATCCCGGCCAGGAACTGAGCGCGGTGGAATCGCTGCGCGAGCAACTGGCCAAGGAATCCGAACTGGTGATCGTGTTCGGCGACGCCATCAAGGGCGATTCCGTCCGCCAACTAGTAGCCTTTGGCGATTCGCTAAGCATTCCCGTCAAGTACGTCTGCCTGGTGGATTATTCAAACTCCCGCGGAGCGGTGGATATGGGGCTCATCCCCGGCCTGCTGCCCGGCTATCACACCGATTCCTCGAATGGCCTCGCCACCCACGAAATCCTGGCCTCCGCCGGCCTCGACGTACTCTGGGTCATCGGCGCCAATCCACTGAAGAGCGCGAAACTAGTGGCGCAAGATGCATTTGTCGTCGTGCAGGAGATGTTCCTCACCGAAACCGCGCAGCGTGCCGACGTCGTATTCCCCGCCGCGTCCGCCTATGAAAAGGACGGCACCGTCACCAACGTAACCGGCGAAGTGCAGCGCCTGAAGCGTGCGGTGAGAACGATGGGAACCAAGCCCGATCTAGAAATCTTCAGCCTGCTGGCCAAGGAAATGGGGCTGGATTTGGGTCCAACCAAGCCGGAAGCCATCTTTGATGAGATTCGGAAGGCCGTTCGCGGTTATAATGTTCCCTTGCCCATCATTGCAACCGGCGGAGCTGCTCAAACCAGTCCCGTCAATGGCCGTGTCCCTGTGGAATCGCGTCCGGAGCTGATTCAGTCCGCGCGGGACACCCTTTTCACGTCCGGTTCCCTGGGCCGATATTCAAAGATGCTGAACTCGGTGCTTGAGCGGCAGGCCGGACTGTATGAATCTGGGGTAAATACTCCGTAACATGAATTTTTTTATTTTAAGTTTGATCAAAGCAGGGCTCATCGCGTTCGTCCTGCTCACCACCCTGGCTTACTTGCAATGGATTGAGCGCAAGGTTCTGGCGCATATTCAGCTTCGCGTAGGCCCTCAACGGGTCGGCCCGCACGGCTTGTTGCAACCTCTCGCGGACGTTGTAAAGTTGCTTACCAAAGAAGATCTGCTTCCGCCGTACGTCAACAAGTTTTTCTACATGTTGGCGCCGTTTTTAGCCGTCACCGTCGCGCTCATCGCCATCTCGGTACTCCCGTTCGGTCCGGAAATCGAAGTCTTCGGCGTCAAAACCTGGATGCAGCTCACTGACTTGAAAATTGGCGTTCTGGTCGTCCTGGGCCTGTCGTCGATCGGTGTCTACGGAGTCGCCCTGGCCGGTTGGGCTTCCAACAATAAGTACTCGCTCATCGGCGGCCTGCGCAGTTCCGCTCAGATGATTAGCTATGAACTGCCCCTCGCCCTGGCCATCGCCGCGCCGCTGTTGCTCTCTAACAGCTTGAGCTTTCGGGAGATCGTAGACACACAGGCCGGCTACTACTTCGGAGTCATTCCGCGCTGGAACGTCATCCCGCAAATTTTCGGCTTTCTCATTTTCATGATCGCGGCCTTTGCCGAAACCAACCGCATCCCGTTCGATCTTCCCGAAGCGGAAAATGAACTGGTGGCCGGTTTCCACGTCGAGTACAGCAGCATGAAATTCGCGGCGTTCTTCATGGCCGAATATGCCAACATGGTGACGGTCACCGCAGTCGCCACGCTGATCTTTCTCGGCGGCTGGCACGCTCCGTTCCCTGTCGAATATGGTTCAGGGTTTATCCCGACGCTGCTCTTCGTAGGCAGCGGAGCCATTGCCCTCTATCACGGCTTGCACCCCGCGCGTCCTTTTGACCGCATCACGCTGCCCATCACCGGCGTCGTCTTCTTCGGCATCGGCTTGCTGTTTCTTGTTCCCGTTCTGCAGCCGATTCTGCTGCCGCTCTTCTGGTTCACCGCCAAAACCGGCGCGCTGCTCTTTGTCTATATCTGGATTCGAGGCACGTTACCCCGCTTCCGATACGACCAATTGATGAAATTCGCCTGGACGTTCCTGTTCCCGGCGGCACTGCTCAACCTGCTGATAACTGCCCTTCTGGTGGCCGTTTTCCCAAATCAATAATCATGGACGCCCCCCTCTTCCTCCTGTTTGCCTTTATCGCGGTCGCCTCCGCCATCAGTCTCGTTGTTCAGACCCATCCGATTTCCAGCGCACTCTCGCTGGTGGGTGTCATGGTGTCGCTCGCGGTGCTCTATCTGTTGCTTGGTGCTGAATTCATCGCAGCCGCGCAAATCATCGTGTACGCCGGTGCGGTCATGGTGCTGTTCGTCTTTGTCATCATGCTGCTGAACGCCGGCACGGAACACAAGTCTTCGAAGTCGCCCATGGTCAAGTGGTTCGGCATCCCGTTGCTTGTTGTCTTCATCGGCGTCATCAGCTTCATCGTCCAGGGCATGCTGCCGAAGTCGGCGCTAGTCGTTTTTGGAACATTCACCCAGGGCGGACCGCTCGAAGTCGGACGTGCGTTGTTCACCACTTATCTGTTGCCGTTCGAAGTCACGTCCATCTTGATCCTCATTGCAATCATCGGGGCCATCGTCCTCGCAAGGAAAGAGATTTAACATGCCTCTTCTTCCAGCAGCAGTTCCGCTTTCGTGGTACCTGCTGCTCAGCGCCGTTCTGTTTTCGCTCGGCGTGGCCGGGTTCCTGTTTCGCAAAAATATCATCACCGTGTTCATGTCCATCGAGCTGATGCTCAATGCCGTGAATCTCAGCTTCATCGCGTTCTCCTACCATCTCAAGCAGGTGGACGGGCAGATTTTCTCGTTCTTCGTAATGGTAGTGGCAGCCGCTGAGGCGGCCGTCGGCCTTGGCATCATCCTGACCGTATATAAAAATCGATCCACGCTGGAGATTGACGAAATCGACAGCATGAAGAATTAAGAGCAGAAACTTACTGATGCATCAACTTTGGCTGATTCCCGTATTTCCCCTCGCCGGGTTCGCGATTAACGGACTCATCGGACGCAAGTCCGGCAAGAACGTCGTCAACGCCGTCGCGATCGGTTCGGTATTGCTGTCGTTCCTATGGGTCTTGAAGGCTCTGTCCGCGATGGGTATGTTCGGCGCCGGTATGCCTGAAGAGGCGCACGTTGAACGCTATTTCACTTGGATTCAAAGCGGAACCCTGAACGTCGGTTTCGATTTTGCCGTCGACCGACTCAGCGCCGTGATGCTTCTGGTGGTCACCGGCATTGGGCTATTGATTCACGTGTACGCCACCGGCTACATGGCCCACGAAGGCGGCTATTATCGCTTTTTCTCTTACCTGAATCTGTTCATGTTCTTCATGCTGATTCTGGTGCTCGCCGCCAATTACCTCATCCTGTTCATCGGCTGGGAAGGCGTGGGGCTTTGCAGCTACCTGCTGATCGGCTTTTACTTTGACAAGCAATTCGCCGCCGACGCCGGCAAGAAGGCATTTATCGTCAACCGCGTTGGTGATTTCGGTTACTCACTGGCCATATTCCTGATCGTTATAAACTTTGGCTCGCTCGATTTCGGCAAGGTGTTTGAAGCCGCTAAGGCAATGCCTGTCGATCAGGGCGCCGGAATCTTCACCGCCATCTGCCTGCTATTCTTCGTCGGTGCCGCTGGAAAGTCGGCACAAATCCCGCTCTACGTCTGGTTGCCGGACGCAATGGCTGGCCCAACGCCGGTCTCCGCGCTAATCCATGCCGCAACCATGGTCACGGCGGGCGTTTACATGATCGCCCGGTCTTCCAGCCTGTTTGTACACGCGCCCATCGCCATGGATGTAGTCGCCATCGTAGGCTTGGCCACTGCCGTAATGGCCGCAACAATAGGCTTGGTCCAGAACGACATTAAGAAAGTGTTCGCCTACTCCACCGTTTCGCAACTCGGCTTTATGTTCCTCGCCTTGGGCTCTGGCGCCTTCGCGGCCGGCATGTTCCATGTGGTCACCCATGCGTTCTTCAAAGCCCTGCTGTTTCTTGGAGCAGGCAGCGTAATTCACGCCGTCGGCGGTGAACAGGATCTTCGGAAAATGGGCGGACTTAGAAGCAAGATCCCCATCACGTTCTGGACCATCGTCTGCGCGGCCTTGGCGATCTCCGGCGTACCGTTCACCTCCGGCGCAGCTAGTAAGGATGAGATCCTGATCGCGGCTTTTCATCATGCGCCCTGGATGTACTGGGTCGGCGTAATCACCGCCGGCATGACGGCGTTCTACGTGTTCCGCTCCGTGTTCATGGCCTTCTTCGGAACCTACCGCGGCAAAGCACATCCGCATGAATCTCCGCTGACGATGACCGGCCCGCTGATGATCCTCGCCGTCTTGTCCCTGGCTGGCGGCTTTCTCCCGATACCGCATTTCCTCGAACCGATGTTCCCGAAAGTTCTGGAGGAATCCGAGAAATGGCTGGAGTACACCGCGGTTGCATCGGGACTGCTGGGCATCTCGCTCGCCTATCTGTTCTACGTCGCCCGCCCGTCGCTGGCGGATGCGGCATCGAAGCATTTTAACGGCCTGCACAAGCTTCTCTATCACAAGTATTACGTCGATGAAGCCTACGACGCCACCGTGGTTGAGCCCATCGTACAAGGCTCCCGCAGCGTTCTTTGGAAGGGATTTGACATTGGGATTATCGATGGCATCGTCAACGGCATCGGCCACCGCGCCATGAATATCGGCGGGACGCTCCGGCGATTGCAATCCGGAAATATCAGAAGTTACGCCGCATGGGTCGTACTCGGCTCCATCGCGGTCATCTTGGCCATGGGCCTCACGGGGAGCATCCGATGAACTTACTGGACATCCTCATTGCGGTTCCTTTCGTTGGGTTCGCCGCTGTCCTGCTTATGCCGAAGAGCAATCCCGGCGCGGCGAAAATGATCGCATTCGTCGTAGCCCTGGCTATCTTCCTGGGATCGCTGGCGCTGATCGGCCCTGTAATCGCCTCGAAAGGCGAGTGGCAGTTCGCCACCAACGTCAACTGGATACAGGCCCCGGGTTTACTGCCAGGCGAAGGCATCAAGTACCACACCGGCATGGACGGAATCAGCCTCTGGCTGGTGCTGCTGTCTACATTCCTTACCCCGATCGCCATGCTGATCTCCTGGAACTCGGTCACGGACCGGCCGAAGGAATTTTTCGCCTTCCTGCTGTTACTGGAATTCGGGCTCATCGGCGTTTTCGTCTCACTCGACCTCTTTCTCTTCTATGTATTCTGGGAAGTCTGCCTGGTGCCCATGTACTTCCTTATTGGCATCTGGGGGCACGACCGGCGCATCTACGCCGCCGTCAAATTCTTCCTGTACAGAATGGCGGCTCGGTGCTGATGCTGGCCGCCATTCTGTACCTGAATTTTAAGACGGGTTCCTTCGACTACCCCGTCATCCTGAACCTGCTCTCCAGCGGAAAAGTTCCGCTGACCCACATCGAACAGACCCTGCTGTTTCTGGCCTTCTTCCTGGCCTTCGCCATCAAGGTTCCGCTTTTCCCGCTGCACACCTGGTTGCCCGATGCGCACGTAGAGGCGCCCACCGCAGGCTCCGTC
>JANYCV010000287.1 GCA_025360145.1 Acidobacteriaceae bacterium | reverse complement strand
CCGGCCTTGGAATAGTCGTCTTTATACATCCAGGCGATGGCATAGAAATGCGGAAACTGCCACAGGAACAGGATGGCGAACAGCGCCCAGCCTTGCGCCGTGAGCGTGCCGTGGGCGGCCGCGTAGCCGATGAGCGGAGGCATCGCCCCCGGAATGGCGCCAATGGTTGTGGCGTGCGGCGTCCGCTTCTTCAACGGCGTGTAAACGAACAGGTAGCTGGCAAGCGTGAACAGCCCCAGCAATCCGGTCAGCGGATTCGCCCCCAGGCTGAGTTCCGCAAAACCGATGGCGGAGAGAACAATGGCAAAGATCAACGCGCGCGTGGGGTGAAGGCGTTCAGCGGGAAGCGGCCGGTTTTGCGTCCGGACCATTTTTTTATCGGCCTCCCGTTCCCACCACTGGTTAAGCGCGGCAGTGCCGGAGGCGATGAACGCCGTCCCCAGCAGGGTATGCAGCAACACGCTCCACGTCCAGCCGTCCATGGCGCCAAAAAAATAACCCACTCCGGTGCTCATCAAAATCAGCCAGGTGATGCGCGGTTTAGTCAGTTGAATATAGTCGATAAGCATTAAGAAACCGCCGGAACGCCCCTCGCAGCCAGCTTCGCGTGCGGGCGGACGTTGCGGCGAACCTGTATCGCAAGCACCACGGCGCAAGCCATGGTTAACGCGCCGGTGGCGACGTGCAGAATTGTCAGCGCGATGGTGGATTGCGATGGGACGGCGCTCTCCGCGCCGGAAAGTCGCGCAAGGTAAGTAACGATGCCCAGGACCACTTGTACGATGGTGATTCCCATCAGCGCCCAGGCGGTCCGGTTGAGAATCGGATGCGAGCCAAACTGAGCCAGAACAAACACCGCCACGGTGATGACAAACCCGGTCACGAAAATCGCACCGATGACGTGTGGCATCACGGTGAAGGCTCTGTGGCGGTAACCCGCACCCAGCGCCAGTTGCACCAGCACCAATACCGGAACCGAGAAAGACAGCGTCCGCAAGGACGGCCAGCCCGAATCTTGCACAATAACGGGGCCGCGTTTCCACGACGGAGATGTAAAGATGGCGATAGCCACCGTAGTCGAAAAGAACAGTTGTGCCAAGCAGGCATGGCTGATGCTGACCGGCTTCGGCAGCATGTACTTGACGGTCATCCCGCCCAGCACGCCCTGCACAATCACAGCGGCAACCGCGCCGAGACCGAGATAGCGCATCCATCGGCGATCCTCAACCCGCCATAGCCAGATGGCCATGATGACTGTGAGGAAACCCACCAGCGTGGCGATCATACGGTGGCCGTGCTCATAGAACACGCCGCCCTTCATCTCCGGCATGACCTTGCCGTATGACAATGGCCAGTCCGGAACCGATAGTCCGGCTTGATTACTGGTTACCGATGCGCCTGCCGCGACAAGGAGTAATGTGCAAACCGCTAACAGGATCGCGTAGCGGTGCAACCAAGGTTTTTCCATCCAATGATTCATTTTACCTCATTGGATGCTGCCGGCAGGTCGGCGGATGGATACCCGCGGCGCTAAGCCAATTCAGACCTAGAAGGCGATCCGCAGCCCCACTTGCAAGGTCCGCGCACCGGCGCCCTCCCCTCCTTGCGTGGACGAAATCCGCCCGAAGCTGGCGGCGCCTACCGTGGCCGCCGGATTCCCAAAGTTTGCATGATTCAGCAGATTGGTCGCCGAACCTTCCATTTGGAAGTACCGCTTCTCGCCAAAATAAAACTTCTTTTGCAGCTTGGCGGAGGTAATCACCGTGCCTGGACCAATTAGCTGTCCAGGCCCAACATTTCCAAACCGGCCCGAGTTGTTATCCGGAATGCGGAAGGCAGCCCTGCTCCACCAGTTACTCAACGTTCTCTCCCCGGCGGGTAGATTGCCGTAGCTCGTGCCGGTGTAATCCGGCCGGTCATTGGCACGCGAATCGAGGTTGGTTCCGCTTGGATCCCTGGAGCCGCCGGTGATGGGGGTGAGGAACTGCCCGGTCTGCCACAGGAAGATGCCCGCCAGATCCCATCCCGAGATGGCGGCTTTGGCGATGTGGCCGCCGGCGTTGGAAGGAGTCCATTCCTTCGCGAACGGAATCGAGTACGTACCGGTGGTCAACCAGCGATGCCGCCGCGCGCCCGCGATGTTGCCATAGTCGAGTGTGAGATTGAATCGGTCGGTAGGAACGGAACCGTTCTCCGAGGCAAAGTTCGTCCCATTGGAGCCGTTCGCGTTGCTGAGATTCTTCGCCCAAAGCCACGAACTTTGGAAGGCGAGGTTGTTGGAGAAGCGCTTATTCACTTCCGTGGTGAGCGCATTATATTTCGCCGCTGCAATCGGGTCGCGGCTGTAGACAATCGCCCAATTCGGATAGGGCCGCGAGGGCTTCGCTGCCGCGTAACCTTGCGTATTCACCCGCACCTGGTTCAGGTCTGGGCTGGCGTAAAGCTTGATGGTATGGGAACCCGTGTAGGTTACCCGCAAACCGGTATTCCAGCCGAGATCGCGCTCAATGGTGAGGTTCCACTGCTGCACGTACGGGTCGGGTGCATTAATGTCGTTGCCGCGGCGAAAATCCGCGTTGCCGACGGCGGTCACCGATCCGGTTCCAGCGCCGAACGGCGTCGGGAAGGCGAGTTGCGGAACGCCGTTGACCACGGAATTCGTATAGGTTCTGGTGTCCGACGTGTGAATACCCGTCAGCGAGTAGAACACCGCGCCCAGAATCGTCACCGAGAAGACACCGTAGCCGCCGCGGATCACCGTCCGGTCGCCGAACGGCCGGTACGCAAAGCCGATGCGCGGCATGAAGTTGTTCTTGTCCGTGTAGCGCAGGTTTTCGGGGATACCGGCTTCCGCCGAGGTAATGATCGGAGTGCTTCCAATCGAAGCCCTGAACTGCGGCGAAGTCAGAGCCAGCGAGGCGGCATTCGGGACAATCACCCGGCCACCCGGAAAGTTCCGGTCGAAGTTGGCCAGTTGCAACGTGCTATCCACGAAGGGCGGATGGAACTCATACCGCACGCCATAATTCAAGGTCAGCTTTGAGCTCATCTTGAAATCGTCCTGCGCGTAGTACCCCTGGTGATTCGTGGAACCGTTGATGTCCGGACTGGTGTTCGCCAGCCGGGTCCGGTTCGGATAGCCAAGCAGGAAATCCGCGAAGTCGTTCCCGGAATATTGCCCGTTGAACCGGTACTCGCCCAGATCGTCGCCGGAAAAGAACGAGATGTTGTCCGCGGTCCGCAATCGCCGGATGTCGGCGCCAAATTTGAATGTGTGGCGGCCTTTCGACCACGTCACATTGTCGGTGAACTGAATGGTGCGGCTGGTTTGCCGGAAGCCGCGCGCATTGCCGGTACCCACAAAAGGCCCGCTAAAGCCGAAGTCGGGAACGCTCGCAACCTTAGGTGGATCGGTCCGGATGCCCGCGATACCCAACTCCTTCAGCAGCGAAGGACCATCAAAATCCGCTCCACCCACGCCGAAATCTCGTCCTCGGGCACGGTTGGTGAATCCGGACCGGAATTCATTCAACAGGTTCGACCGCAGAATGTAGTTATAAGAAACCACGAAGGTGCGGCCGGTTTCAGGAGCACGGTCGTCGCCAAGCGTGGTCAACGTGAGCGGCGTCGCGCGCACGATGTCCTTGTAGGAATAGCGCGCAAAGAGCGTCTGTTTCTCGGTGAAGTACTGGTCGCCGCGGAAATCGTATTGGTTATTCGTATTGCCGCCGGATTTCAGCGCCGTGTAATTCGGACTGTTAATTCTGTCGCCCGGAACAATCTGCCGCGGGTACAATTTCTCCAGCACTTTCGCGGACACAGAACTGATGCGGCTGGCGGGGATGATGTTGCCGGGGAACGGCGTGCCGGTGGTGGACGAGCCGGTCAATGGATCCCGAATCACCGTCGTCACGCTCGAAAGATTGCCGCTTCGATAGCTGTCCGGCGGCACAGTGGTATTGATCAGCGTCTGCGCCCGGTACCGTAATCCTTCGTAATCGCCGAAGGCAAACGTCTTGTTTTTGACGATCGGTCCACCGGCGGAAAAACCGAAATCGTTGGACACTTTGAAGGGCGCGCTCTGTCTCGGCGAGAAGAAGTCTCGCGCGTCGAAAGCTCCGTTCTGGTGGTACCAGTAAACACTGCCGTGATACTGGTTGGTGCCGCCGCGCGATGTTGTCGTAATGTCGCCCACCTGCGCGTACTCCGCGTTGTTGCTGATGGTGCTGACCTTGATCTCGCCGATGGCATCGCCGGAGGGGAATGTGTCGGTCATCGCGCCGTTGCTCCGCACGTCAATGGTAGAAATTCCATCCACCGACGCGGTCAGCATGAAAGGCATACCGCCAGCCAGAGAAAGCGTCGGAGGATTGCCGTTGCTTGGCTGGACCCCCGGCGTGAAAGAGATGGCCGAGTACACAGAGTTTGTCGAGCCCGCACGGAAATTTACCGGAATCTGCTGGATCTGGTCGATCGACTTCGAATCGACGATGGTGGCTTGATCGGTGGTAATCACCTGGCGGGCGGAAGTCACCAATATTTCGGTGGCCGTGCCCTGCAACTCGAGCTTCGTATCCACACGGGCGATTTCACGTGCGCGGACCGCGACGCGTGTGGTCAGCGCCGTACGGAAGCCGCTATTCTCCACCGTGACGTCGTAAATACCGGCGTCCAGGTTGAGAGCCGAGTAGTTGCCATCCGCATCGGTGGTCACTCGGCGCGTGTCCCCGGTGCCGGTGTTCTTAGTGGAAACGGTGGCGCCGGCGATTACTGCGCCGGTGGGATCGACTACGGTTCCACGGATCTCGCCAAACGTGGACTGGGCATTGAGAGACATCGCGAGCAGCGAATTCAACGCGGCAAAAACCAGAATCACCCAAAACTTTCGGTTCATCATTACCTCCCAAAATAGAAAAGCGTTTGGTAAAGAGTAGCACGCCCACGCGCGTGTGGGAATGACGGTTAAACCAATTCCTCAGAGTCGCCCGTCTGCACCTTCTGCAGCGCCAGCAGAAGCAGGCCGGTCAGAACGCCGATAATCCCCTTTGCCGATCCAGTGATGGGATGGCCGCCACCTGCGTCGGCCGCCAACCAGCCGGGTTGGGAGAGTCCGATCAGAATCATATTCACGCCGCCCAGGCGCGCAACTCGGATCGCCGGGATCAGGCCGGCCTGACCGATCACCCTTCTCGCGGATTGATCCCATTTCTGAAACACTTGCCCCATTCGAGCAACAGTCATCAAGGATGTCTCTGTTGGTTTACGCCTCAGATCGCGGCACAAGATATCATTGCATCGCCGGGCGTTATCGAAAATACTTGCCCGCCATGCATCCTGACGAACCCCTCTTTTGGCTTTTCGAAGTCTGGATATTTTCTAGTGATATGCGCGAGTTCGCTGCCGGTAAATGAACCAATCGGCTCAAATCCATACTGCGCGCGTTACCGCTTCCCAGGTTGTTGCAACCGTCGATGAGCTTTTCCTCAGACATTTTCTATGTCCCCGAGAACGCCGAATTCAGCTTGCGCGAAGGCTCGGTGAAGTTGAGATTGCGACATCCGTCTGTATACTGCTCAACCAATACCGGCAAATCGTGCGGGATGCATGTGCAGCATTGCCACCATTGCTATCGGTGCTGGAACTCGGAATTGTAAGTCGTAGCCTATCTTAATCAACATAGTTTTGAACTCGGAAAGCGGACAAGGCCGCGTGTTCAATGTTTCATTGCCGTCTCAAACTTTGCACCGTGGTTGCAGCGCCGATCAACATAGAATGAAAGCTAAATGGCTTTTGTCTCGACATTACTGTAGCAGGCGGACAAGTGGGCATCGCCGACACTCGCGAGCTTTCCCGCAACGAGTTGCTAATGGCGAAGAAAGTGGCCGCTTATCAGGGCCCTGGGTTTTCGTTCTTTATCCTGTTAATCCTAAAAACGGCAGTTCACCGGCCATAAACTGCGTAACCCGCTCGCTCCAAGGGGTTGTCACCCGGACGGTGGAGCGGAGCAGCTCGAACCACTGCCGATTCAATTGCTTGCCGAATCGGGCTATGACCGACTGC
>JANYCV010000246.1 GCA_025360145.1 Acidobacteriaceae bacterium | reverse complement strand
GGTGAGAGTTGTGTGGGTTGGGTGAGAGTTGTGTGGGTTGGGTGAGAGTTGTGTGGTTGGGTGAGAGTTGTGTGGTTGGGTGAGAGTTGTGTGGTTGGGTGAGAGTTGTGTGGTTAGGTGAGAGTTGTGCGGGTTAGGAGTCCAGGTGGCCGTTCGGAAGGATGTGCCGCTTAGCGGCTACACGCGTTTTGGTATCGGCGGACCCGCGGATGTCCTGATCGATGCGGAGACCGAAGACGGCTTCCGCGCCACGATCGACGATGCCCGCAAGTCCGGCCGCCCGTTCGTGGTAATTGGCGGCGGCACCAATCTGGTTGTGTCCGACGAAGGGTTCCGCGGCTCGGTGATCCGGTATACCGCCAACCGGATCGGCGCGGAAGGAACTCTGGTGACGGCGGACGCGGGTGCTGTCTTGCAGGATCTGGTTGATTTCACTATCGACCGCAGCTTGTCGGGCATTCACACCATGACTGGAATTCCCGGTTGGGTGGGCGGCGCGGTTTACGGCAATGCCGGGGCCTATGGGCGGTCTATCCATCAGAGCGTGAAGTCCGTTCGCTTTTTCGATGGACGGACGGTGCGCGAATTTAATAACGCCGAGTGCCGGTTTCACTATCGCGACAGCATTTTTAAGCATCGCAAAGATTGGATTGTCTTCTCCGCCACCCTGGAATTGGCACCGGGCAACGGAGCCGAACTGCGCGCGAAGGCGGATGGGATCTGGAACGTGCGGAATGAGAAGTATCCGTCCTCGATGAAATGCGCCGGCAGCATCTTCAAGAATCTGCTCTTCGCCGAACTGCCTGAATCCGTACAGCGCCACGTGCCGGCTGAGCTGGTCCGCGAGGGCAAAGTGCCATCGGCCTATTTCCTGGAACTGGTAGACGCGAAGGGCTTGAAGAACGGCGACATTCATGTCGCCGATTACCATGCGAATCTGATTTACAATGCCGGACAAGGGACGGCCCGGCAGGTTTGTGAAGTGATCGACGACCTGAAAGCCCGCGTCCGCGCGCGCTTCGGCTTCGATGTAGAAGAGGAAGTGCAGTACGTGGGATTTACTTCTTCGGCGTATCCTTCTGGATCTCGTAGAGCGTGAAGTCGTCTTCGTAGACCGTCGCCTTGATCTGGTCGCCCGGCTTCAGTTCTTTCAGAATCGATTCCTTGTCAACGGCATAAGCCATCGTCATCGCGTCCATCCAGCCTTCCACTTTCTCGTGGTTGACGGTAACGCTCTTCGTACTCAGGTTGACCTGCTCAACCTTTCCGCGGAACAAGTGGGCTTTCTTCTTCGGTGGCGTTTGCGCAAACGAGATGGAGAGCATCAGGAACAGGATCACTGCTGTGAGCTTTGTCATGAGTCTATTCTCTCTGATATCGTAGATTGAACGGGGAACACCACAAGGAGCTTATGAAGAAAAGGGCACTGCTATTGTCGTTGTTTTTGGGAGTTTGTGCGTTGGGCTTGGCGCAGGACGAAGACGCCTATAAGGGTTTGATGAAGGCCACTCCACCAGCCGTGGGCGGCATCCGGAAGAACCTGGAAGCCAAGGCCCTGGACGCCGTGGTTGGAGACGCGAAGAAGCTGGAACACATCTTCGGCGAGTCCGCCGAATTCTGGACAAAGAAGGGCGGGAGTGACGCTGCCGGTTGGTCAAAGGATGCCCAGGCGGCTGCCGCGAAAGTGGCATCAGCCGCTGCTGCCGGTGACGCCGAGGGCGCCGCTGCCGCATTCAAGGGTGTGACTGGTTCCTGCAAAGGATGCCACGAGGCACACCGCGAAAAGCTGGCCGACGGGTCTTACAAGATCAAGTAGCCGGACTATTCCGCAGTCTCCAGGTCTTGCACTACGTAACGCACAACTGACTCCAGCAGTGCCGCGCGCGAATGCTTGCCGTGATCCAGAAAAGAGAGCAGCGATTTGTCTGCCATCTTATCCAGGGGCAGGCCGACAGCCAAATGATCCGCGCGCGCGGCGCCCAGATACTTGGAGCCCGGAACGATCGCGTCCTGCCGCGTTAGCTGGCTATCGTGTTTTGAATCGTAGACCGACAGCAGCTTCCAGCTTTCCAGCAGCATCTTCGATGTGTTTGAAACGTCGGAGACGGCAGCCAGGGAATAGGTGCGCACCACCGGGTTCCGATAGCTTGCCAGAAACGCCTGGCATCGACGGCAGGATGCCGGCGATGGGAGATCCACGGTAGGCTCCGGCCACAGTGATGAAAGCAGTCACCGATCCGGCAGCTTCTTTATCGGTGGCGAGCATTGTTTGCAGATCCGGCGCGCCCTTGCTGTAATCGAGCACGATGTATTTCCGCTGATCGTCTTTCACATGACCGTTGAGATACTGCGCGATGGTCTTCGCATTCACCTCGCTCGCGTTATTCGGCACGGCAAGCGGTTCCACTGTTGGATCAGTCTGGCACAGTTAGCTTAGTCTGGATCAGCCTGGTCTGAATTCCTGGGATCGCTACGGTAGATTCTAAGCCCTTCAGTGGTTACAATGTAAGCACAGGAGGACTTCGTATGAAATTGAAGCTGGTGCGCGTCGGCAATTCTAAGGGCATCCGCATTCCAAAGCCGCTCATTGAGCAGTGCGGCTTCGGCGACACGGTCGAGATTTCCGTGAAGGACGGTTGTGTGAGGATCGCCGCGGAACGAAAGCCGCGGCAAGGGTGGGAGGAGGCATTTCGCTCCGCCACGCCGCCGGTTGACGACGAGATCCTGCTTGCCGGCGTGACACCCAACGAGTTTGATCGTGACGAATGGCAATGGTGAGAGTGCCGCTGTACGATGAGATTTGGCTGGTGGCGCTAGATCCAACGCGGGGATCTGAGATTCAAAGCGCCCGGCCCTGCCTGGTCGTCTCGCCGGACGAAATGAATGTCCACTTGCGCACCGTCATCGTCGCCCCAATGACCACCGTCAAGCGAGCTTATCCAACTCGCGTGGATGTAGTGTTTCAGGGGAAGCGTGGACAAGTGGCGGTAGACCAGATTCGCGCGGTGGATCGCCAACGGCTGGTAGAGAGGTTGGGCACTGCGCCGGCGAAAACCGCGCAAGCCGTCTCCGTTGTGCTCGCACAGTTGTTTGCCCGTCAATAGAGATTGCGGGTTGCCCTTGAAGACCTGAAGACTCGACCTCCGTGCGGCTACACTGGCGTTTCAGTAGTACCCGGCAGCCTGTCCAGGGGACCCGCGCAGACGTGGGCGTCCGCCCCTCCATGCGATGGAACTAAGCTGCCGCTGCTTCCGCGTCATTTTTTGCAAGCCGGACATGTACGTGCAAAACTGCAAAAGCCGATGTGATTGGGTGGAACGGGAGCCCATACTGCGCTGCGGGCATCCGCTCCCTCACGGTCTCGGCTCTGAATCAGCGCCTTTTCACTCCCAGGCCGGGCACCCGTGCACAACAAAGCAAAATCAGCTATAAATGTTCTAGGGCAGTCCGGGCATTCGGCTGCTCTGAAGGTTAGGCAGAGATGTCTCCAATACTTCGGCTTTGCACTAGTCTTGCGGTGTTAGCCGCCCTGGCGCCCGTTTCGCCGGCACAGTTCCCATGGCTGAAGTCCTCCGCCTATTTCACTCCCGATAACCGGCTGTCCGGCATTGGCGTAGACCGAAGCGGCATGTCGGACGTGGTGCTCTCCAGCAGAACCGGGTTGATGATCGAATCGCAAACCTTCGGCATCATGCGCGATCCGCAGGCGATTTCCGGCGCTCAGCGAATCACGAACCCCAAATTGCAAGCTATCTTTGAGGACGCCGAGAAAAAGTCCGGATGGCCGGCGCCGATGCTTGCCGCCATTTCGTATTTGGAAAGTTGGGGCGATCCGCTGGCGGAAAGTCCTGCCGGTCCGAAAGGGATCATGCAAATCTCAGAAGCAACCGCGCGCAGAATGGGGCTGAAAGTCGTCCGCGCCACCAGGTACAGGGTTACCTCCGAGAGGAAAACCGTCCGAGTGAAGCGCGGCAAGAAAGCCACCCGGATGGTGACTCGGACAGTCACCCGGAAGACACCCTACACCGTCACCGTGCGGGATGAACGGTTCCAGCCAGAGAAGGCTATCCCGGCCGCCGGGCGGTACCTGGCGCAAATGGAGCAGCACTTCGGCGGTCAGGATTGGGCGGTGTTCGCCTACCACTGCGGCGAAGGATGCGTTGCCGAGTTCCAATCGATCCTGCGGCAGAGTAACGACCTGAAGCGCGGCAAGACCACCGTGGCCGAGGCGTTTTTCTCCAGCAGCCCGGCGCGCAACAAGGAGCTTTACCAGGCGATCGCCAAGCACATGGATCGCGACTATTCGCCCACCTATTGGTTCCGGATTATGCGCGCCGCTCAATTGCTGGATCTTTACAAAAAGGAACCGGCGGCTTACAAGAAGCTCGCCCAGGAATATAAGTACGAACCGAACCCCGCCATGCGCGCGCCGCACCGCCTCTCGGTCTGGCTACGCCCGGAAGATCTGGCGTATCGCAGTTGCGACGACATTCGCCGCGATCAGGGAACGAAACTCTTCCGGGTGTTTGAGAACCCCGAGCTTTTCGGCTTTTCGGTTCGTAAGTCCGGATCTGGCGCTATTGGGCACTACGATCTGAAAAATCAGGAGTTCTATTTGCAGGCTTCGGCGTCCGCCATCGGCGCGCTGACGTACATTGCTTTTGAAACCCGGCGGCTGCATGATGCGCTGAAGCCCAAGGGTGAGCAGTTCGTTCCACTCGAAGTCACCAGCCTGATCCGGCCGCTGGAACTACAAAAGCCGGCGGGCGAGAGGAAGTCGGAATTTCACTCCCACTGTTCCGGTCAGGTCTTCGATATCAACGTCGCCCAACTGCCGCCCAGGGAGCGCGAGTGCCTGCGGTTCGTGCTGGAGGATATCGGCTGGAATGGTTACTTGGGATTCGTGGAGGAATCGCCGAATAGCGGGACGCTTCACATCGGATGCGCTCCTTCAGCCAGGGAGTTTTTCACACGGGTGTTCGAGGAAGCGCTGGCCAAACAAATTTAGCTATGTTTGGCCGCTTTTGGCTCGCAATTTCGCGATAACATGGTGGTTCCAATGACTGTTGAGCAAAAGCGATTGGTAACGGAAAGTTTAACGACACTAAAGCCGGTCGCGGACCTGTTGGGCGATATCTTCTACAGCCGCCTGTTTGAAATGGATCCGATGCTCAAATACCTGTTCCCCTCCGACATGAACCATCAGGGAGAAAAACTGATAGCGGCCGTGAATCAGGCGGCGGCCTGTTTCGATGGTATGGAGACGCTGGAATCAACCATGCAGGAATTCGGCCTGCGCCACGCCGGATACGGAGTCAAAGATTACCATTACGACACGGCCGAGCAGGCGTTGCTTTGGACCGTACGAGTGGGTATGGGAGCTGCATTCACGGTAGACGTGCGTCATGCGTGGGTTTCATTCTACGGAGAGATGGCGGCCGCAATGAAGCGCGGGGCGGCGAAGCGCATTGAGACTTAGGCACGCAAAAAGGCCTCCCCGTTTCCAGAGAGGCCTTTTTTCACAACCGAACAATGCAGCAGGACTAGTTTAGTAGTCCATCCCGCCGTGGCCAGGTTCCGGAGCGGCGCTCGACTTCTTCTCCGGGATCTCGCAGATCATCGCTTCCGTGGTCAGCATCAATGCGCTGATGGAAGAAGCATTCTGCAGAGCGGTGCGCGTCACCTTGGTAGGATCGATCACGCCCGCCTTCACCAGGTCTTCAAAGTTTCCGGTCGCGGCGTTGTAGCCGAAGTCGTATTCTTTGTTGGCCCGGATCTGGCCGATGATTACCGCGCCTTCGTGACCGGCATTGCCAACAATCTGGCGAACCGGCTCTTCGCAAGCGCGACGGATGATGTTGACGCCGATCTGATCGTCGCCTTCGAGTTTCAGGCCGTCCAAAGCGGAAGCTGAGCGAAGCAGAGCTACGCCGCCGCCAGGAACGATTCCTTCCTCAACTGCAGCGCGTGTTGCGTGCAGAGCATCTTCAACACGAGCCTTCTTTTCCTTCATTTCGGTCTCGGTTGCAGCTCCAACCTTGATGACCGCAACGCCACCGGCCAGTTTCGCCAAGCGCTCTTGCAGCTTCTCACGGTCGTAGTCGGACGTGGTCTCTTCGATCTGCGCACGCAACTGCTTGATGCGCCCTTCGATTGCCTTGTGGTCCCCACCACCATCGATGATGGTCGTGTTGTCCTTGTCCACGGTGACGCGCTTTGCACGGCCGAGGTCTTCCAGACGAATGCCTTCCAGCTTGATACCGGTTTCTTCAAACACGGCCTTGCCGCCGGTGAGGGTTGCGATGTCTTCCAGCATTGCCTTGCGGCGATCACCGAAGCCGGGAGCCTTCACCGCGCAAGCGTTCAGCGTGCCGCGGAGTTTGTTCACAACGAGAGTGGCCAGTGCTTCGCCTTCCACTTCCTCGGCGATGACGAGCAGCGGTTTACCGGAGCGGGCAATCTGCTCCAATACCGGCAGCAAATCCTTCAGGTTGCTGATCTTTTTTTCGTGGATCAGGATGTACGGCTCTTCGAGAACGCATTCCATCCGGTCCGGATCGCTGATGAAATAGGGGCTCAGGTAGCCGCGGTCAAACTGCATGCCTTCCACGGTCTGCAGTTCGGTCACCATGGTCTTGCTCTCTTCCACAGTGATTACGCCGTCTTTGCCGACCTTTTTCATCGCTTCCGCAATGATATTGCCGATCGTCGGATCGCCGTTGGCCGAAATGGTGCCGACCTGCGCGATCATGTCGCCGGAAACCGGCTTGCTGAACTTCTTCAATTCTTCCACAACAGCGGCCACGGCGGTTTCGATGCCGCGCTTGAGCGCCATCGGGTTCGCACCGGCTGCCACCGACTTCACGCCTTCGCGGAAAATCGACTGGGCCAGAATGGTCGCCGTGGTGGTGCCGTCGCCGGCCACATCGGAAGTCTTCGAGGCGACTTCACGCACCATCTGCGCGCCCATGTTCTCGAGCGGGTTCGCCAACTCGATTTCCTTGGCGACGGTGACGCCGTCCTTGGTGATCGTCGGTCCGCCGAACTTCTTCTCGAGGACGACGTTACGGCCCTTGGGGCCCAAGGTGACTTTTACAGCATCAGCCAACTGGTTGACGCCGCGTAGAATTGCCTGCCGTGAATTTTCGCTGTATACAATTTGTTTTGCTGGCATGTGATCTTCTCCTAAAACGAACTAAGCTTTGGCCTTCTTTTCCGCGCCACTCAGAATTCCGAGGACTTCGTCCTCACGCATGATCATGTACTCTTGGCCGTCGAGCTTGATGTCGCTGCCCGAGTATTTGCCAAACAGAATTTTGTCGCCCACCTGCACGTCGAGCGGCACTACCTTGCCGTCTTCCAGACGCTTTCCCTTTCCGACTGCCACAACTTCGCCTTCCTGCGGCTTCTCTTTCGCCGAATCAGGGATAAACAGTCCGCTCGCAGTCTTTTCATCTGTCTCGGTCAGCCGTTTGACCACAATACGGTCATAGAGCGGTCGAATGTTCAGTGCCATTGGTACAACCTCCATACTATCGTTGTGAATGTGAATCGTTCGATGGAACTTCTTACGTCCAATTATTAGCACACTGGCAGGAGGAGTGACAAGAGTTGTGTGTAAACGATTGAAGACAATAGCATTACAGGTGCTTGACAAAGATTAACAAAGCTTAGTGATATAACAATAGGCCCACTTGCCGGTTCTTTCCTGAATCGTCCGCGGTCTTCTTTGGAACTGCTAACCGCTTCGTGAAATATCCACCGCTTCCACCCTCCCATACAGGCAACTGAATAGCGTTATATTTGCGGCCAAGGGCCTAGTGCGAGTAGTTTCGCCGTATCAAAATTGAACACCACCTAATGAACGCGCCGGGGTCCGTCTAAGAGGAGAAACCATGTCTCGTTTTCCTGGATTACGCTTTGACGCCTTTTTGTTCGCGGCGCTCATTTGTAGCACCTCCGCCCAATTGTTCGCTCAGGCGGTTAGTGGTACGATTCTTGGCTCTGTCCACGACGCCAGCGGGGCTCTTGTCGCGAACGCTCCCATCACTATCAGCAACACTGCGACCGGTCTCAACCGGACTGTAGAAACCGATGCGTCCGGGGAGTTTTCCGCGCCTTCGCTGCCGCCGGGCATTTATAGCCTGACCGTGCAAACGGAAGGGTTCAAGAAGACCACATTGAGCAATCTGGTGCTCGGCGTCGATCAAAAGGTGCGAGCGGAAGTCACGCTGCAACTCGGAGCCGTTGCCGATACGATCAATGTGGAGGGAACCGCCCCGGTCGTCAAGTCCGACTCCTCGGAGCTTGGCGATACTGTGACCGAGCGCCAGATTAAGGATCTGCCGCTCAATGGCCGGGACTTCGTAAACCTGACCCGCATTATTCCCGGTGTCGTCCGCGGCATTCCAGGCGCAAACATCGACGGCGCGGGCAGCCTGGCATGGCGCGCGTCGGCTTCGTTCTCTGCGAACGGCCAGCGCACTCGCGACAACAATTTCCTGTTGGACGGCGTGGATAATAATGAGATCTGGCTGAACTCGGTCGTCGTTTTCCCGAGTGTGGATGCGCTTGAAGAGTTCAAGGT
>JANYCV010000205.1 GCA_025360145.1 Acidobacteriaceae bacterium | reverse complement strand
TGTTCAAGTGGGCGGCTAGCTCAGCTGGGAGAGCGCGGCGTTCGCAATGCCGAGGCCGGGAGTTCGATCCTCCCGCCGTCCACCAAAAATTCCCTCCAATCTCCTTTACGGGAGTCATTCTGAATGGTTCTTTCCGACGTCGACATCAAGCGCTACATCGCGCAGGGCAAGATCAAAATCTCGCCGGAACTGCCTCCCGAACAGTTTGGCAGTTGCTCGGTGGATTTCCGCCTCGGCGCCGAATTCAACGTGTTTGAGCACAGCCGCCATCCCTACATCGACCTGAAAGGGAAAATCGGTCTCGACGGCCTGATGCGGCCGATGATCGTCGAATCAGGGGAGGCGTTCATCCTGCAACCGCGCGACTTCGTCCTCGCGATTACGGAGGAGACGCTGGAACTGGACGTGGATGTGCTTGGGCGCCTGGAAGGGCGATCGAGCCTGGGACGCATCGGCATCATCGTCCATGGCACAGCAGGCCTTTTCGATCCCGGTTGGAGCGGCAAGGCTACCCTGGAGCTCAGCAACCTTGGCCGCATGCCGGTGGCGCTCTACCCTGGAATGCGCATCTGCTCGTTCACGTTTGAGCAGCTTTCCTCGCCTGTGTCTGTGCCGTATCGCCAGAAGCTGAATAATAAGTACGCTGGCCAGACGCAGCCGCTGGCCAGCCGGCTCGACCGGGAAGTCGGGGAACTGCGCAAGAAACCGGACTGATCAACCCAGGTGATCAGCGGCCGCTGGAGCCGAATCCGCCCGCACCCCGAACCGAATCGGCCAAGTCGGACTCATCCAACTCCACTCCTTCGTATCGGGCAATCACCATTTGCGCGATCTTGTCCCCGGCTCGACCGGGAAGTCGGGGAACTGCGCAAGAAACCGGACTGATCAACCCAGGTGATCAGCGGCCGCTGGAGCCGAATCCGCCCGCGCCTCTAACCGAATCGGCCAAGTCGGACTCATCCAACTCCACTCCTTCGTATCGGGCAATCACCATTTGCGCGATCTTGTCGCCGGCTTGTACGTGGTACTCCTTTTTGCCCACATTTACCAGAATCACTTTGATCTCGCCGCGGTAGCCCGGATCAATTGTTCCCGGCGAATTCGGCACGGTGATCGCATGTTTTAACGCAAGTCCGCTTCTGGGCCTTATCTGAGCCTCAAAACCTGGGGGCAGCTCAATCGCAAGCCCGGTCGCAACCGCAACCGGCACTCCGGGCGTCAGGACGGCACCTTCCACTGACCGCAAATCCATTCCGGCGTCCTCTAACGGACCATGCGCGTAACTCGGCAGGTGTGCGTCCGGGTGAAGCTTCTTTACTTTGATTCGCATCGATTCGATAATCATAGCTTCCCAATGAGCGAAACCAAAGCATCTCGAGTTTTGACAGTCGGCCCCATGCCGCCTGAGAAGTCCGCCTACGCCCTTGCGCGGTACAGCCGGTCGCCGGACTCGATCCACAAGTCGATTGAGTGGGTACGCACCCACAACTCCGAGAAGTTTCTCGAAAGCTTTTACTTTCAGTATGGCCACGCCTCCATCGCGGATCTGGGCCATCTGGTCATCTGCTTTGAAGGGATCTCGGAACTTGCGGCAACCGAGGCCGAAGATGAACAGTTGTGGGATGGACAGGCGCGTTCCTCCCGCTACCAGGATTTTTCAAAGTCCGGTTTCATTACTCCCCCGGAGTTCAACGCCGCCGATGCCGCCACATACCGGCAGGCCGGCGAGGCACTGCTGGCAGGTTACGCCAAAGTGCATGAAGGGATGGTTCGGTATCTTTCCGAAAAACTTCCGCGTCCGGACGACATGAAGCCGGACGTCTACGGACGCAACATTGCCGCCCGCGCCTTCGATGTCGCGCGCTACTTCCTTTTCTTTGGAATTCCTACCGGCGTGGGGCAAGTCACCAGTATTCGCACGCTGGAACGCCAGATCTGCCGGTTGAAGGCGTCCGAGTACGCGGAGGTGAGGGCGCTCGCCGATGAGATCGCTGCCGCGTGCGCCGCTCCTCCAAGCTGCCCTTGGGACCCGAAAAACGAAACGGAGCCAATTGCGCCGACTCTTGCCAAATACGTCGATGTGGATAGACACGCACTCCAGTCCACGCAAGACTTGAGGCTGTGGGCCTCCCAGAACCTGCCGCGGGTGGCGAGGACGAAGCCCGAAAGCGTGGACCTGATGCGCTCCACGGATACGCTATCCGAGATCGCAGCTACGCTGCTGTATAGCGTGACCGATCGCCCTTACCGCCAGCTTTTCGACACCGTTTCGAACTGGAGCGCCCAGCGCCGCGTCGAAGTCTTGGATGTCGCGTTAAAATCACGCACCAGCCGTGACGAATTGCTTCGAAGCTTCCGCGGCGGATTGTATGCGTATGACATGGTAATGGACATCGGCGCCTACCGTGACATGCACCGCCATCGGCGTTGCCAGCAATTTCGACAGGGTTATTCGGTAGATTTGGGATATGCCACCCCAGCCGTGGTCGCGGAGGCAAATTTGGAAGATTACTACAAGACGGCAATGGACAGCGCGTTTTCGGTAATTAGTGCACTGCCTGCGCCGGGATCGCACTTCCTGCTGCCATTCGCAGCCAAGTCGCGTTTTTTGTTCAAGATGGACTTTGCCGAAGCAGAATATATCTCGCGGCTTCGAAGCGGCGTCAAAGGACATTTCAGTTACCGGCAAATTGCCTGGGAAATGAAAGAAAAGATGGCTGAATTGGAGCCCCACATGGCACAATTCTTGAGCGCCACCCCGCCCTGGGTGGAGGACCCCCTAAAACGGTAACAATTGCGCTATCGAAATTTTTCTGATTCGTAACTTCCTTGTTTACAATGTTTTCGTTTGGCATCTCAGATGCACTAACTAATAGCGTGAAAGGTACAGGCCCCCACGGGCCTGGCCGGATTTCAGAGCGAGGGCGCCGCGTCCCGCGAATGCTTATTAGTGGAGGAGAAAATTTATGAATCGACTCAATTTAGTAGCTGCTGCGTCTTGTTTGACTTTAGCTAGCCTGTCGGTAATTCCGGCCGTGGCAGACACGTGGAACAAGAAAACCATTATCACCATCACCGAAGCCGTGCAAGTTCCAGGAGCGATACTCGAGCCCGGCAAGTACGTGATGAAACTGCTCGATTCGCCCGCGAATCGTCACATTGTCCAGATTTTCAACGAGCGCGAGGACCATGTTTATACCACCATCCTGGCTATCCCCAACTATCGGCTGCAACCAACCGGCAAGACGGAGTTCGAGTGGTGGGAGACGCCCGCTGGACAGCCGAAGGCCATGAGGGCTTGGTTCTATCCAGGCGACAACTTCGGGCAGGAATTCGCATATCCGAAGAACACCGCGATGCAAATTGCAAAGACGACCAGCGAGCCAGTGCCGACCCTGTCGCAAACTGAAGATGTCTCAAAGGCGACGGTTTCTACAGTAGACAAGTCGGGCGTCGAAGCCGCGTACGTGCCGGCCCCGGTGCCTGCGCCAGAAGTGGTAGCCCAGAACCGCGCTCCGGAACCGGTCGCTCTGGTCCAGGAACCCACTCCGGCCCCGGTTGCCGCTCCTCAAATCGCCATGCGTGCCCGCACTGAAGATACCCTGCCGAAGACTGCCAGTCCGTTTCCGATGGCCGCCCTTACAGGCTTCTTCGCTCTTGGCGCCAGCGTTGCTATTCGCGCCATCGCGAAGCGCGCCGCTTAGTTAAGATAGTCTTTGTAGATTCCCGGCACCTGGCCGGCCTGGTATGTTCGGGTCTGCCGGGTGCTTTGCAGCGAAAAGGACCGGAGCCTCTATGACCATGCGCTATCTGCCATTAATCGGAATCGCACTCATCGGGGCAACGGGACAGTCTGTCACGGGACCACAGAACCCTCCCGCTGAACCTCAAGAATTTCGAATTACAACCCACTCCGACCTTGTCCTGCTGGATGTGAGCGTTAAAGACCCTGCGGGCGGATTCGTCACCGGCCTTACAAAAGATCAATTCAAAATATTCGACAACGGGCGAGAACAGCCCATTCAGGTTTTTGAAGCGGGTGATATCCCGGTTACAGTCGGCCTGATTGTGGATAACAGCGGAAGTATGCGCAACAAAAAGCCGGAAGTGGTTATCGCTGCGCTTACGTTTGTCACGGAAAGTAACCCGAAAGATGAGATGTTCGTGGTCAACTTTAACGACAACGCCAGGCTCGCCCTTCCGCGGCAAACGCCCTTCACCGACACGGCGGAGTTGCTTCGCGCCGCATTGCTGAGTAATCGCGTAGAGGGACGGACCGCCTTGAATGACGCCTTGAAGCTGGGGCTCTCCCACCTTGAAAAGGGCATGCAGGCGAAGAAGACTTTAGTTCTGATTAGCGATGGCGGAGATAACGCGAGTGAACTCTCTACGGGCGACTTGTTCCGTTTGGCGGAGCAGTCCAGGGCCACCATCTACGCGGTTGGGATATTCGATTCCGACGACAGAGACAAGAACCCCGGTTTCCTGCGAAAAATTGCGGCTTTGACGGGCGGGGAATGTTTCATTCCGGACAAACTCACCGACTTGGTCGGAGTTTGCAGGAAGATCGCCAAAGACATTCGTAACCGTTACTCCATCGGCTTTGTGCCAGCCACCACCGAACGCGCGGGCGAAGTGAGAAAAATTAAAGTTGTGGCATCGGCGCCAGATCGCGGGAAGTTGATTATACGTACAAGAACGCACTACAGAGCGATGTCCAATCCGGAATCCCAGACCACCTCCATTAAAGAGACACGTCCAAAACAATGAGAATTCGAGTCCCGCTCGACCGCACGACGCTTCGGCGAAGTGAATACTTACTCCTCATCGTTGGATTCCTTTGTCTCGGTTACGTCGGGTTTACGAAGGCGCAGGCGTATTTTTACCAGAGTTACGAGAGCTACCAACTGGAGGAAAGCATACGTGGACGAGGTGCCACCGCATCGGGTTATTTGCAGAGTTTCCTGCATCCCCTAGAAGCCCCTGCACCCATTTCGATCAGGCAAGAGGCTCCGGCTTTGCTTTCAGACCCCGGCCTTATCGGCCGGGTGGAAATCCCGCGGCTGGACATTTCCGCCATGGTGCGGGAGGGGGTTGACGCGGCGACCTTGAGCCGCGCGGTTGGCCACGTTCCCAGTACTCCCCTTCCAGGCGCTGCGGGAAATGTTGCAATCGCCGCGCATCGCGACACTTACTTCCGCAACGTACGCAACATCCGCAATGGAGACCGCATCCGCATGGTGACCCCGAAAGGAACCTACGAATACATTGTGGACTCCTTGAAAATCGTCGAACCCACTGAGGTGAATGTGCTGGACCCCACGCCAGAGCCGGCAATCACGCTGGTGACCTGCTATCCGTTCAACTACATTGGTTCGGCTCCAAAGCGATTCATCGTGCGCGCCCGCCAAGTGACCACTGAAGCCCGTCTGAGCAATCCTAATACCGCCCGTCCGCTGTCCTACTGAACCTCAAGCGAGGCCTCGTTTAATCCTAAATCTGCCAGTTCGAATCCCGCGGATCACCATTCGGGTGACACCTGATTCCCATACAACTGCTTGCCGCCAAAGATTCTATCCGATTTGGACGGCCTACCCGGGTTCCCATCCCTCGCAATCGCCAGCCTGCTCTGCCGAACCGCGCTGCCG
>JANYCV010000203.1 GCA_025360145.1 Acidobacteriaceae bacterium | reverse complement strand
CCCGAGCATCGCGGCGGCGCTAAACAGCGCCGGGATCGCAACGACGCGATGAAGGATCCGATCTTCTTCGGGCTCGGCAAAGGCGGCGTGGACTTCCCGGCGCTCAAGGCCCACCTCGACAAAACGTCCTGGCGCGGATGGCTGACGGTGGAACTCGACTCCTCGCCCGCCATCACCCCCAAGGAGAGCGCCCGCATCAGCAAAGAGTACATCGAGAAGAAGCTCGGAATTCCAGTTTGACCCCGGTCCCGGCCGGGTTCTTCACCATCCGCGGCACCCGCTCCGCCGTACTGCTTCGCGAGACGTGCTGAACATATTCAATCCAGCCCCGGCCGGGAAAGTATAATTAGAAGTCACACCAGAGAGACACGTGCAAGATACAGTACTGACAGCAACGATTATTCTGCCTCCGGAGCTTGGGGATACACATATACCTCTGGGATCCAGCAGCGTTTGGAAACTCGGCCGTAGTGACGCGAGCAACATCGTCATCGCCGGCTCCTCCGTCTCGCGCAATCACGCGATCCTTCAAAAGCAAACGGATGGCTTTTACCTGATTGATATGGGCAGCCGCAACGGCTGCTTCGTGAACGGTTCCCGAGTCAGTATTCCGGTCGTCCTGAAAGATGGCGACATCCTGCAGTTCGGAGAGCACCAGCTCACCTTTCTGCAGGAGGCGTCTGCCAGTCCGGAAATAAAACGGGAGAATCTTGGCGACTCCACGAAGGTTATTTTCGCTTTCAGCCTGATTACCATTCTGGTTATCGACGTACGGAATTTCACCGGCCTCACCCAGCAAATCGACAATGCCGTATTGTGTGAGACCATCGGCTCCTGGTTCCGCGAAGGCGGCCATATCATGCAGCGTCACGGAAGCTGGTCGCAGAAGTATATCGGCGATGCAGTCATGTCCATTTGGGTCCACCGGAGTGCGGCGGATGCGCGGAAAGACGTCATCAAAGTGATGGAAGCATTAACGGAGTTTGAGGGCGTCAGCTCGGGTTTTCAGACGAGGTTCGGCTTGCCCGTACCATTCCGCGTGGGTGCCGGGATCAACACCGGTCATGCTTCGATCGGCAATGCGGGCTCGGGCGACGTCAAGGATTTCACCGCCGTTGGTGATGCTGTCAACGCGGCGTTCCGGATGGAATCCGCCACCAAGGAAATAGGTCTCGACTTCGCCATCGGCCAGCGCACGTTTGATCTGCTCTCGGAAAATCCCGTTGCTAAACGTATCCTGGAACAGCGCACGGTCACGCTTAAGGGATATGAGCGGCCGGCTGAAATCTGGGGCGCGCGTTTTGCTGCGCTGCCCGAGTTGGTGGCCAGCGCACGGGCGCTGGAAAAGTAGCTTGAAGGGTATCCTCCCGGCGCCGATTCCAGAATCGCCACTGGGCATAAGGTGGGGCGGACGCCCTCGTCCGCGCGATTGCGCCGGGCAACAACACCCTGTCTTAAACTCTAAGTAGCATCCAAGCAGTTGCTTATTCAGGAAACCCGCTCGACGATTTCCGCATTCCCACCCGCCCGAACGCGGTGAACGGCACATTGAGCGGCCATTCCAGCGTCCGAGTGAATTGAATCAGCTGCCCTCACTGTTACCATGCAAGGAAACCATGTCACAACCCGACACAACTCCCACCCCTCCCGGCCTGTGCCAGACCCTGGACGAAATCCGCACAGGCATGGATGCCATCGACCGTAAGATCGTCGATTTGATTGTCCAACGCGTAGCTTACGTCCGCGCCGCCGCCAAATTCAAAACCAGTGCCACCGCTGTAGCCGCCCCGGAACGAGTACAGGCCGTTCTAAATACTCGCCGCCAATGGGCCGAAGACGCCGGACTGAGTGGCCCGGTTATTGAGGCACTGTACCGGGACCTGGTAGCCTACTGCATTTCAGAAGAAAAGAAACACTGGGAAACCTTGCACTCCTAACGTTTCTAACGCCAGGGCGGAACTGGCCGATAAGAAAGTAGCTACTGGTATGAATACCGAAATCGCAGTCACGCCCGAACTAACAATTGATGCCGCGGCGATACTCCAGGCGTTCATCCAGGAAGGGTCTACCGGCAAAGCGTCGCTCGAACGCCTGCTGCAAGCGAATCCCGATGAGTTCTGCCGTGCCGCGGTGGGTATGTTGGCGAGCGCGGAATCCTCCGCCGGATACCGTTATCTTGTCCATTTACTGCTCAAACACGGTCTTCTTATCAAAGCGTTGGCCGACACGGAGAACTGTGGGCTTGACGAAGCGGTCACAATCGTAAAGTCCGTGGTGCAGATCGGGTCCTCGGTGGAAGGCGAACTCGAAAAGCGGCTCAGCGCCTTACTTCAGCAGGCGCGCTCTCCCGTGGTGAGCGCACGGATCTACCGGTTGATGCAGCTTCTTTCTGAGATTTCGAAGAACTGTTTCCTCCTGTTCCAGTCCGAATTGATTTCCTATCCCGATCCCATGGTTCGGGCGTCCGCGGTCTTGCTGATTGGGCGCGCTGGGAAGAATGCGGATCTGATGGGCCGCATGTTGCTGGACCCGGATCCATTGGTGCAAGCCAATGCCGTGGAAGCCTTGTGGATCTTTAAGGAAGATGCCTGCAAACCTATGCTGTTCACCGCGGCTAGGTCGAAATACCATCGAGTTGCGGGGAATGCGGCTGTCGGCCTTTATCGAATCGCCGAGGTCCGGAGTATCGCAATGCTCCTCGAGATGGCGCGGAACAACGAACCCGCATTCCGTCTCACCGCAATCTGGGCCATGGGCGATACCGGCGATTCCCGGTTTGTCCCGATGCTGACAGAGATGTTTCGAAGGCGTGCCGGCGCCGAGCGGGTGGGATCGCTGCGGGCGCTGGCGCGAATCCGGAGCCGGACTCTGGCGCGAAGTTCCAAACCAGCCATTGAAATTCGAATTGCCCGCGCCGAAACCGAACCCGGCAATTCCCGCCATGTCGTGTTGAAGCTCTCCTCATCAGGGGATGCCGAATTGCAAACTTTGAGGCCCACGGACTTCGCCATCTCGGAAGGCGGCACGCTGGTTTGCGACTATTCCGTGTCGGTTCCGAATGCGTCCGTGTTGCTGATAGCGGGCTTCGTGACGCCAAGAATCCTGTCGGAGGTGAATCCTTATAGAGTCGCTATTATGAATGCGATGAGCCGCTGCGTCCTCCTCAAGCGTCCTGAAGACATCTGGCGAATCGAGCGATACACGGTGGAAGCGCAGGGGCTCGGTTCAGGCACGCCCCGCAACGGTCCCGCTCCCTCTTACGACGACTTGCTTCTCGGGCCCGGCGTTAAAACACAGCACGGATTCATCGCCTCCCCGGACTTGTTAAACAAACTAATCTCCGCGATCGGTTCCCGGGATAGAACCGCCGCTGACCTGTTAAGCGGGATAGACAGAGTCGATGAAGCCATGACGAAGCTTTCCGGGAAACGCCACGTGTTTTTGTTTCTCCATCCCGATTCCACCGAATGGCCGGTATCAGCGGCCCGTCTTCAACTGCTCGCCGATTTTGTGAAGAACGAACGAATTGTACTCCACGCTTTCTCGCTGGAGTCTTCCTCGCAGTGGAACGGATTGCGGGAGATTTGTCTGGCTACCGTAGGGGGAACATTCACCATTTCCCCGGTGGAAGAGCTGGCAAGTGTAGTCGACAAGCTCTATTCGGAACTTGTGGGCCGTTTCGAGATTTTCTACAGAGTTCCGGCTGCCAGCGGTCCTGCGGGTGAAGGACGTATCTCGGTTTCGAGCGACCTGGGCTGTGGCGAGATCACATTCTCCCTGGAGAATACGGCGCTCCACAGCACGGAACGCCAGGAATAAACCCGGCGAACTACAGGCACATTGAGACACGGGACCGTTTTCTGTATGATGTAGCTCGTGCCTCTCAAAAACCATTCCGTAGCCCGCTATGCCGCAGCCGCCCTGCTGCTGGCGCTGTCCCAAGCCGCACCGGCTTACAGCGAAGACTACTATCCGGCTCCCGATGCCCAGGGCGGCTGGCGAACCCTTACCGATTCCGCAAAGATCCGCAACAAAACCGGCGTCGACACCGCGAAACTCGACCAAGCCTTCGAATACATCCAGCAAACCAGCCAGCACGGCGGACTTCTGGTTGTGCGCCACGGCTACCTGGTCTACGAGCGCTACTTCGGCCGCGGCAACCGTGAAGCGCTTCCGGAACTGGCCTCCTGCGGCAAGGCGTTTACCAGCGTAGCGGTCGGCATCATGCTCAAGGAGAAGGCCGGTCTCATCCCCAACGGACTCGATGAGAAGATTTTCACGCCGAAGTACATGCCGGCTGATATCTTCCCGCTCGACGATCCGCGCAAGGCCGAAATCTCCCTCGGTCAAGTGCTGTCGATGTCGGGCGGTATCCGCGGCACAAACCCGGTCTACGTGAACGGCGTCAAGCAGACGTGGCAAAATCCCACCGAAGACAACGGCCCCTATTCCACCACCGACGCGTTCGCCACGCACCAATCTCTGTGGTGCGCCCCCGGGGAGTGTTATTCCTACACAACCTCCTCCAGCCACCTGGGGGCCATGATCGTCCGCCGCCTCACCGGCATGGAGATGGAGGACTACATGCGCCTGCGCCTCACCGGACCTCTCGGCTTCGGCACCTGGGGCTACGCCATGTACCGGCCGAAGTTGAAGGGCGGAATCGACGCCGAAGGACGCATGCTCCACACTCCCGGCGGAGGCAGTATCGCCGTTCGATCCACCGATGTACTACGCTTCGCTTACCTGATGCTCCACCAAGGCAAGTGGGGAAAGCAGCAAATCGTCCCGGCCGATTTCGTGAAGATGTGCGGCCGGATGGTCAAGTACAATCCGCATTACAATCACAGCTTCAACTTCAACGTGAATGAGCAGGGACAGGTGGCCGATGTGCCGCGCGACGCCTATTGGAAGGGCGGCTCCGGCGGATACGCTATTTATGTGGTTCCGTCGCTCGACATGGTGATTTACAAAATGGGCGGTACTGAAGGGCAGTACGATCCGAAGCTCACCCGCCTGCCGGTGAAGTATACCTACGATGGATCGCGCGATAACTGGACGCCGGGCGACCCGAAGGTGGTGGGCGATTCCACCGGGAAGACCCTCCGGATGGTGGTTGCGGCGGTAAGCCCGATTTAGAACGTGCCCTACGGCAGCAGCTCGGTGGGGCGGGCCCCCTGGCCGGCGCGGGACGCCCTCGTCCCGCTGCTGGAAGCGGGACGAAAGCCCAATGCGCCGCACCCGCTTGAATCAATCACCTACCCGGTTTGACGAATTGCGTCGTGGGACAAGTCCTATTTAGAAGGTACCGCAGCCGCCTCCGGCATGGGCGCAATCGAAGCGCCCGCCGCCGTCATCAACCTTCGAAAAACCGCAATGGTATCCGGCGAGGGCTTGAAGTTTCCAAAGCGATGTCCGTCCGCGATCCAAAGCGGCGTCCATCCGTGCGAATTCTTCTGGTTCCACACCGCAATCCCGGCACCGTGATCCGCCAGAAATTGCACAGCGGCGGGAGCATTCTTATAGGCGGCTCCGTGCATCGCGGTCTCCCCGCTGTCATCCACCGCGTTCACATCGGCACCCAGATCCAGCGCTACCTGCAACGCCTCCAATACTTCGCTTTCCGATCCGGCATCTTCACCCGGAGAACGGGTCCCCAGTCCCGCCGCTACAATCAGCGCCGTTGCGTTATCCGCGTTCGAAATCTTCGGGTCCGAGCCCAGCGCCGCCAGCGTCCGCATCAGTTGCGCGTCCGCGCTGCGGGCCGCAAGCAGGAAAGGCGTAGCGCCAATTGTATTCAGACTGGTGAGCCCCACGCTAACCTTCTTCGTCATCCGCGCGTTGACGTTCGCTCCGTGTTCCACCAGCTTCTTCACAAACTCAAGGCTGCTCATGTTTCCGGACCCTTGCGGAGCCGGATCGTTGTCGCCAAGACCAGCCTTGCGAACCCATGAAATCGTGTGCAGAGCGGTCCAACCTGGCAGCGCGGCATTCGGATCGGCACCCGCATCCAGCATGATTGACGCAAGCTCGTAATGACCGTTTGAAACCGCCAGCAGCAGTGCGCTGGTGCCCGCCGCCGGTGGGCCCAACACGCCGCCCGGCCTCCGCGCGGAAGACTTCACCGTCTCATTCACATCCGCCCCAGCCTTCAGCAGAGCCTTCACCACGCCGATCCGGCCCTCTCTCGCCGCAAACAGCAGCGGTGTAAACGCGGATTTTGAACTGGCATGCAAATCCGCGCCGGCCTTGAGAAGGGCTTCCACCGCTGCCACGTTTCCCTCTGCCGCCGCCCACATCAGCGCCGTTTGCTCCAGCCAGCTTTCCTTCGCATTGGCGTCGGCTCCGTGGGCTAACAATACGTTCACCGCGTCCACTTTGCCCGTGCGCGCCGCCGTCATCAGTGCGGTTTCCCCGCCCGAAAGCACGGTATTCGCATCCGCACCGGCATTAAGCAGCAACGCAACCATAGCGCCGTTGCCATTCGTGCAGGCCAGCGAGAGCGGTGTCATGCCATAGCGGTTGGCAGCCTTGGCATCGGCGCGCGCGTTGAGCAGCAGTTTCACTGTTTCAAGGTCGTCCTGGTAGGCAGCCCAATGCAGAGCACTGGTGCCATCGAGCTGGCGCGCATTTACGTCAATGTGCTGCTGCTCCAAAAGCGCGCGAATCGCTGGCCGGTCCATCTTCTTCGCCGCATCCGCCAACCGGGCGTCCGCTCCAGCAGCCAGCAGTCCGGCAACGGAGAGCAACGCAGCCCCACACCACTTCACGGCATGAATCACAGAGAAAGCGGCTCCAGTAATTCTTTCACCTTGCCCTTGCTGTCGGCGAATTTGTCCAGGCGCACGCCCACCTTGTCCAACAAGGTCAAATGCAGATTGGCCAGCGGCGTCGGCTCGGCATACTTGATATGCCGCCCGCCCTTCAGATTACCCGCGCCGCCGCCCGCCACCAGAATCGGCAGATTCACGTGGTCGTGTACATCCGGATTTCCCATCCCGCTGCCGTAAAGGTAAACCGAATGATCCAATAGCGTACCGTTGCCATCGCGCGTCGACCGCAGTTTCTCCAGGAAATAAGCGAATAATGACACATGGAATGCGTTGATCTGCGCCACCTTCGCCAGCTTCTCCGGATTGTTTCCATGGTGCGTCAGCGGATGGTGCGGATCGGACACGCCGATCTCGGGATACGTTCTCGTACTGGTCTCACGAGCCAGTTGGAACGTCGTCACCCTGGTGACGTCACCCTGCAAGGCCAGCACCTGTAGATCGAACATCAGCCGCGCATGGTCCGCATAAGACGCAGGTACGCCGACCGGGCGATCCAGGTCCGGCAGGCGCGAATCGGCCGTCTCAGCCTCGGCTTTTTGAATTCGTCTTTCCACCTCGCGAACCGTGTCGAGGTATTCAGTCACCTTCGTGCGGTCCCCGGGGCCAAGCCGCTTCTGAAGCCGCGTGATATCCTCGCCCACCCAATCCAGCAGACTGGCATTCTTCCGCAGTTCCGCCCGGCGTTCCGCCGAAGTGCCCCCGTCGCCAAACAGGCGTTCGAATGCGACGCGCGGGTGAGCCTCCGCCGGCAGCGGTGTAGTCGGTGAAGACCACGACAGATTGTTCTGATACACGCACGCATATCCGTTATCGCATTGCCCAACCGTCGTCAGCAGATCCATCGCCAGTTCGAGCGACGGTAACCGCGTGTCCCGGCCCAGTTGCTTCGCCGCGATCTGATCCACCGTCGTGGCCAGATAATAGTCGCTGCTTTCGGTCCACTTCGACGTCGCTGCGCTCAGGAACGCGGCGTTTGACGTAGCATGGGTGCCGGGATATGCATTCCTCAGCTCCATGTTGGTCAACACGGTGAGTTGGTCCACAAACGGCGCCAGCGACCGCAGGCTGGGCGACAACTCTCCCAGTCCGCCAGTACCCGCCGGCGTCCACTGCGAAATATTAGCCCCCATCGGCATATAAACGAATCCCAGGCGGCGCACCGGATTCGCCGGCGTCGCGGCCCATGCCGTCATCGCAGGCACCATCGCATCCAGCAGCGGTAGCGCGAGCGCAGCCCCTGCCCCCCGCAGAAACGTTCGCCGCGGCAAAGCTTTTTTTGTGATCATCATTGCGATCTCCTCATTTGAAACGGTGCGCTGTTAACTATCCCCAGAACAATAGACGAAAACCGGTAATCTTGAGCACCGGCATCGCGAACCACTTTGCGAATGGCCGGAGCGTCGTAATACTCCACTCCCCGGCCCAATGCATACGTAAGAAGCTTGTCGCTGAACGTGGTAACAAAAATATCGGGACGGCTGACCAGCGCCTTCTGCAGCCCAGCCACGCCCGCGAACTTGCTGCCGTCAGGCAGGCCCCCGGAGGCGTCGATCGGAGTAGTATCCTCCATCGTCCGCCAGCGGCCAACCGCGTCGAAGTTCTCCAGCGAGAAGCCCACCGGATCCATCAGTTGATGGCAACCGGAGCAGGCGGGATTCGCCCGATGTTGGGCCATCCTCTGCCGCATCGTGACATTGTTGCCGATTCCGCTGTTTTCCTTCAAGCTCGGAACAAACGCCGGTGCCGGTGGCGGCGGCACGCCCAGAATATTAGATAGGATCCACTTGCCGCGGATCACCGGCGAAGTGCGCGTCGCATACGAAGTAACCGTGAGAATACTACCCTGACGAAGCAAACCGCCGCGCACGCCGTCCTCGCCGAATGTCACGCGCCGGAACCGGCTGCCGTATACATTCGGAATTCCATAGTGCTTGGCAAGCCGTTCATTCACAAACGTGTAGTTCGCGTTCAACAAATCAAGCACGTTCCGATCCTCGCGCATAATACTTTCGACAAACAGTTCCGTCTCTTGCCGGAACGCCTGGCGAAGATTATCGTCGAAATCCGGGAACAGCCGCATGTCCGGAGTTGTCGACGAAAGATTACGCAGATACAGCCATTGGTCGGCGAAGTTCGTCACCAGCATCCGCGAACGCGTATCCGCCAGCATTCGCCGAACCTGGTGTTCCAACACCGCCGGAGTCTTCAGCGTCCCTCGAACGGCCGCGTCAAGAAGTTCATCGTCGGGAATACTGCTCCACAGAAAGAAGGAGAGCCGGGAAGCCAGTTCCAGGCCGCTGACCGCGTATGCGGATCCCGGCGCAACTCCCGCCGCATCTTGCTCCACGCGAAACAAAAATTCCGGACTCACCAGCACAGACCGCAGCGCCATCTCGATCCCATTCTCAAATCCCGCGTCTTTCCGGGCGGCTTTATAGAATCGCAGCGGCGCCGTCAAATCCGCATCGGTCACAGGTCGCCGATAGGCGCGCCGCGTCACATTCGCAAGAATGCGTTTCGCGCAACCGTCCTCCTCGCCCGGCGTTGCTGGTTGGCATACAAAGATCCGCCGCCGGCTGGGCGTGTCGCCGGGGCCCTTGGCCGCGTAAGGTCCGTTGACCGTAATAGAGTAAACAGCAGGCTGGACGCGCGGATGCCGGTCCATATTAAAATGCACCTGCAACGGCTGGCGTTCCGTCTCCAGCAGCGCCGAGCGTTTTTTCACGAACGCCACGCCCAACACATGCGGGCCGGCCTTCACCGGGATGCGGATCTTCAGATCCTGGTCCACCGCATGATGATCGTTGCCGGACTCTGGCGGTTTCACCACGAACAGCCGCACCCGCTCGCCGTCCAGCGTCAATTCCACTTCATGTGTGTCTTTCAGACCTTCCACGTGCTCGTTGCGGTCTCGGGCAAGCCGCAGTTGAATCTCGTACTCGGCATCAAGCGGAAACGTGTAAGGAAGCACCGTCCCACCGCGCGTGCCCAGGGGAAGTTCGTCGAAGTGTTCTTCCTGGGTTAGGTCCGGCGGAAGATTGATGGTGTCCCCGCCAGGCGAACGGATCGGGCTTCCCACCGCCCTCCGGCTGATCTTTTGCGCAGCCGACAGATATCGTTCTAACAAGGTCGGCGATAGGTCACCCACCGTCACATTGTCGAAGCCGTGGCTGGACTCATCCACCGGCAGCAGGGAAGACACATCCACATCTACGGCCAGAAGATCGCGAATGGCATTACTGTATTCGGTCCGGTTTAGCCGCCGGAACGTATCGGTCCGCCCGGGGTTGGGCTTCGCCGCGGCCGCACGGTCCAGTGAACCTTCCAGTAAGGACAGAAGCTGGTTATAGGCGCGCTCATCGGGTCGCGGCAGTCCTGCGGGAGGCATGGAACGCGTCCGAAGCTTCCGGATCACCTTCTCCCACGCTTCCGGATGTTGACTCGCGTGCTCCACGCTGATGGCGTCCAGCGCGATCCCACCGATCTTCGATTTGCTGTTGTGGCAACCCAGGCAATACCCGTTGACCGCGGCACGCTCGGCAGAGACGGCCGCCGGAGCTAAACCAGCAGGTTGTTGCTGCGATGCCCCCAAACCCATAGAGAGGCTCATAAGACAGACAACCTGGATCGAGCGGCGGCTCATTCTTTGGCCCTCCGGCAAACTATGGCCAATATATAAGTTCCTATTGCATAAGGCAAGTGACAGGGTCCGCTCCGCTATTGGGAAATGGCTGCTCTTGATTGATCTTACCAAATTTGTACTTCCCTGAATCCATTAGAAAAATGGAACGCATCAACCCCGCATCTCGCCACTCACCCCGGATGAATGGCTCCTGACCCGAATGGTTCGGTGAGAGCTTTTATTTCAGCCTCAGGCGTGGACTCGCGCGGCGCTATAACTATCTGAGAAGCTGTAAGCGTTTTCCGGCGTCACTGTGCCGGAGGGGCCGGTCCGGGCAAAAGTCTCGCGTCCGTCAGCACGACGGATGTCCGGCCCGTCTCATTAACATAAATCTCGAGGCTCGGAACGATGCTGGAGTCAAGCCGCTTCAATACACCTGGTGGAGGCGGCGCGCCTCCGGAATACGCGAGGATCATCGCCCGGCAGCGCGTCCCGGCTGATATCGAACGAAGCCGCTTTCCTGGTTCCTAACGTCACCAGCGATTGCTTCTCAACATCCATACTCTCTGCCCGCTGGCCATGGTCGGGAGCACCATCGCAAAGACGCCGGCAAACAAATATGCGGACCGGTGTACGGATTCCAAGGTCATGATAAACGCCTCACTTAAGCGTCTGTGCCGATTGGAACGCCGCATCACCCACGGCGTCTTCCGGGTCGGCGCATAAGACGTTCACGCAATTACTTAGACTAAAGCAGCGTCCGCCGGACCAGTCCGCGTTCACGCGAGCTTCTGACGGGAAACTCGGCGGCGGTGTTAGTGCCGATACCACCGCGGCTCGATCCAGCAGCCGCCCGGCGATCTCGCGCCCACCCGCAAAATGGTACAACTAATCACTCCGGTATGAAACTTTTCGCCAAGCTCCTTTGCATCGCCGCTCTCGCTCACCAGGCATTCGCCTCGGACCATTTCACTGCCTGGTGGCCTCAATTCCGTATCGCCGCCGCCAACTCTGACGCCAAAGCCGTAGCCGCCGGCGTCCATTTCCCCATACCCTGGGAAAACGGGAAAATCCACGACATCAAATCCCTCGAAGACTTCAGCCAGAACTTCAGCCGCTATTTCACCCCGGAAATCGCAAAAATCGTCGCCACCAAAAAGCCCGAGCGCCTCCCCAACGGCATCTACTCCATCACCTGGAAAGCCCGCGGCAATGAGTACTCCATCTATTTCGAACCCGGCCCCGGCAAGACCTTCATCCTCGACGGCCTCTCGGAAGGCCCTCCCTAAAAACGCAGTTACAATACAGAGGATGCTAACCCGCCGAGCCCTCGTCCTTAGCCCCGCCGCGCTTGCCGCCGCAGCAGCTCCCCCTGCTGCCATCCGCCTCCCGCGCCGCCTCCGCCTCGCCATCCTCGGCCTGGACGGTCACACCGCGGAGATCGTCGACCAAACCCCGCGCCTGCCCGACATCGAAATAGCCGCCGTCTCCGATGCCGACTCCAAAGCGCTGGCAAAATTCATGGCAAAACCGCAGCTAGCCAAGGCCAAGCCCTACGCGGACGCCCGCCAGATGCTCGACCGCGAAAAACTGGACCTGGTCGCTGTCTGCAACAACAACGGTGAGCGCGCCGCCGCCATCCTTGACTGCATCAGCCGCAAGCTCGACGTCATCGCCGAAAAGCCCTTCGCCCTCCACCTCGCCGGCCTCAACAAAATCAAAGCCGCCGCCGCAGCCAACCACACCAAACTCGGCATGCTGCTGCCCATGCGCTTCGACCCTCAATATCTCGCCCTACGCCAAATCGTCAAGGAAGGTCTAATCGGCGAGGTCGCGCAAATTGCCTCGCAAAAATCCTATAAGGCCGGCCACCGCGCGCCGTGGTATTTGAAGCGCGCCACCTATGGCGGCACCATCGCCTGGATCGGCATTCACATGATCGACCTGATGCGCTATACCAGCGGCCGCGAGTTTACCGAGGTCATCGGCATGCAAACCCACATCGGCTTCCCGGACCTCGGCGAAATGGAAAACGTAACCGCGTCCATCTTCAAGTTGGATAACGGCGGCATCGCCAACCTGCGCATGGATTATCTCCGCACCGAATCGGCTGCAACGCATGGCGACGACCGGCTGCGTCTCGCCGGCACTCAGGGCGTTGCCGAATACCAGGCATCCACCGGGGTCACGCTCATGACCTCCAGCCAGAAACCGCACGTAGTCGAGTTGCTTCCCGCGCGGCAGTCGGTCTTCCTCGATTTCCTCGATTCCGCCTACAACGGAAAGCCCGCCAGCCTCACCCTGGCCGACATGTACCGCGTAACCGAAATCACTATCGCCGCGCAGCAAGCCGCCGACCAGGGCGGCCTCGTAAAAATCTAGGGCGTCTCCCCTCGCCACACCACACCACCCTCCTCATTCCGATGTCGTAGTTCTGCATCGGCGCTATGTCCAGTCCGCCGGTCAGACTCAGCAGCATCTGGCCGGGTTCATTCCCCTGGCCTTTCGCATCAACCCAACTGCCGCCGCTTCCCGTTATCTTCGAAGTCCACGAAGGCAAATTCGTAGCGCCTGCGATTTTCTGACACTCGGGTGTCCTCCTTCGCACCGGACGCAGAGGGCCTGCCGGAATAGGCGGTACGGAATGCACCACCGGCACTGCAACCCGCCAGTAATGAAATCGAGGCGCGTTCGCCGGCATGTTCGAAGACGCAGGCTGTTATACTTCCGGCAATGGAAGAACAGGCCACAGTAGAACACCTTGCCAAGTTAGCTAAGCCACGGCTGATGGACCTGCTGAAGCTGAAGATCGCGCACACTTACGACCCCACACCCGGTAACGCAAACTCTACAGTCGTCGTGGATGATTGCGAAATCCGCTTGACCCTGCTAAAAACCGCCCAGCCTTATAAGGACATAAATCGCTTCGTAGCCGACGACAAAGTGATGGGCTACATCGTGAACCCCGGCCTTCTCCCCATCGCGAAAGCCATCTCCCAGGACATCCGGGGTCAGCGCCGGTTGGTCACCAGAAAAGTGGAGTCCAGGGAAGGCGGCCATACTGCCATAGCTCACATGGACGGCTTCGGCGTAAAGATCATGATGTACTTCGACACGGTCGCGGACGAAACGCAGATCGTTTGGGAATGCCTGTACGGAGTGTGCTAGCAGATCACTGCTGCTGCTCAGAAGCTGGATTGTCCGGCGCGACCGCTCCGCCCAAGCCTTTCTTCCGGCGTGGATGACGGATCTCCGGCCAGAATTCCCGAATTACGTTCGTACCTGCATCGATACCAAGCGAAACGCCAGCTGACGAGAATCCACTCGACACCGTGCGAAGCCGCATAGGCTGCCACAGACGCGAGATCATCCCGCTGGCGAGTACTCCGGAAATCTTTCCAGTGGCCCATTTCCTTTCGTGGGATCGGGTATCGCGAGTCCTCACTGTGCTAAGCAGAGCGTAAGCAAGTCGCGGTTTGAACCCTACCTTGCCGGATGCCTGGTATCCGAATTCTTCATGACGGATATAGCCGACAGTAAACTGGACGGAATTCTTGATAGCGAGAATTCCGAACGAGGACCCAACCCGTTTTCCCAGCCCTCCAATGTTTCGTCCCCATTCGCGTGGTCTATTGACAGCGTGGGAGAACGCGGCTGATATTCCCAAGCGGGTCAACGCCCGCCTGCCAACCGTGCGTTCCTTCATCATCGCTTTGCTCGCAACTCGACTGGAACGTGGCGCCGCTTGGGTATCCTCAGGTCCTGTAGCGTGCACCAACTGTGCTTGCAGAAGTAAAACAATTGCCACAGCCCTCACAATCATGCACGTTCCCCTTTGGTGCGCCAGCCGCTACCAGCGCACCCGACGTCGACTGTTAGAGGCCGTCATTCAGGGTACGTTGCAAATTAATCGGTGATTGGCGGTTTACATGCTCACTAAATTGACACAGCTCGGACGATAATCATGATTGAGTGTCATCAAGGATAACTTGGCCCATTCCGGAAAGAAAAAGCTCAATCTCGGCCAGCTTCTCAAGCCGCATTCGAAACAGATTGTATTCGCAATACTGGCGGTGATTGGAGAAGGTGTCGCGAACCTGCTTCAACCGTGGCCGCTGAAACTCATATTGGACAACGTGCTTCGTTCGCGTCCCATGGAGGGCCGTCTCAACGATCTGATTCTGGCAAACGTGGGTTCCGACAAGCTGGCACTGGTAAAGTTTGCAGCCATCGCCTCCCTCGTGATTGCGGCCGTTAGTGCCCTGTGTTCCTACGCGGAAAAATATCTGACCACCAGCGTCGGACAGTGGGTGATGCACGATCTCCGCCGGATGCTCTACTCGCACATCCAGCGATTGTCTCTTTCCTTTCACGATCAGATGCAATCCGGCGATCTGATTAGCCGCGTCACCAGCGACATCGATGCGATCCAAAGCTTCATCACCTCAGGTCTGCTCGGCGCCCTGGTCAACATTTTGACTCTCTTCGGAATGATGGGCGTCATGTTCTACATCAACTGGAAGTTCACGTTGATCGCACTTTCCGTTGCGCCCGCGCTGTTCCTCGTCGTGTACACCTATACCCGCCGCATCAAGAAGGCGGCTCGCGAGGTGCGGAAGAAGGAAGGCGAAATTCTATCGGTCATTCAGGAAGTCTTCTCATCCATTCGTGTCGTGAAAGCGTTCGCGCGCGAAGACTACGAGCAGAAGCGGCTGGAAGACGAGAGTCTCGAGAGCATTGAAATCGCATTGCGCGCCCGCAGCCTGAAAGCCAAACTTTCTCCGCTGGTGGAAATCATCGTCGCTTGCGGCACCGCTTTGGTTCTCTGGTTCGGCGCACGAATGGTCATGGACGATACTCTCTCCGCCGGCTCGCTGGTTCTCTTTATCGTGTATCTCGGGAAGATGTATAAGCCGATGCAGGAACTGTCTAAGATGACCGATGCGTACTCGAAGGCCGATGTCGGCTACGAACGCATCAGAGAGGTCTTGGAAACAGAGCGCGACGTCAAGGATCTGCCCGGCGCCCGCAAAGCGCCTAAGTTAAAGGGCAAGGTGGAGTTCGACAACGTATCTTTCCACTACCAACCCGATTCGCCCATTCTGAAAGAGGTATCGTTCACCATTGAGCCTGGACAGGTCGCGGCGATCGTCGGCCCCTCGGGCTCAGGCAAGAGCACTATCATCGGATTGATCCCGCGCTTTTACGATCCCGTCTCCGGCGTAATCAAGATCGACGATGTAAACGCCCGGCTTTATAAACAGCAATCACTACGCCAGCAGATCAGTTTTGTCCTGCAGGACACGCTGCTATTCCACGCTCCTATCTGGACCAACATCGCCTACGGCCGCCCCGAAGCCACGCGCGAAGATATTCTCCGGGCGGCCGAACTGGCGAACGCGCATGAATTTATTGTGGAAATGCCTCAGGGTTACGACACTATGGTCGGCGAGCGCGGCGTCACACTCTCCGGCGGCCAACGTCAACGAATTGCAATTGCCCGCGCCATCATCCGCGACACGCCCCTCCTGATAATGGACGAGCCTAGCGCGGGCCTCGACGCCGCTTCGGAAAAGCTCGTGTTCGAGGCGCTTGATCGTCTGATGAAGGGAAAAACCTCCATCGTCATCGCGCACCGCCTCTCCACCATCCGCGCCGCCGGCGTGATCTTCGTCGTTAAGGATGGGCGGATTGTCGAGAGAGGCAGCCATGACGAACTCATGCAGTCACGCGGCGTTTACGCGGAGCTTCACGATCTGCAGTTCAACAAGGAGAGCGGCACATAACAACTTATAACTTATTCAGCGCCGCAATCCGTTCTTCAACTACTTTTGCAAATGCCTGGCTCTCTTCTGGTGAATATCCGCCAGCGCGGAACGCATCGCGAATCTGAGCGGGACTAAGGCGCGCCAACAGTTGGCCCATCCACAAGGCATCGCGGCGCGGAACGCGCTTCCCGATGTCACGAAGACCAATCCGCTGGATGAACTGGGGAAGCGCAAAAATATTGATCAGCGCGGGCGTAGCAGGAACCCCAAAGTCCACGTACTCGGCCGTCGTCTTAGTGATAAATTTTGACTTAGTATAAGCCTTCAGGTTGCCTTTCGACTTATCGTGATTCCAACCCAACCCGGAGGCTCCAAAAGTGGCGCCCAGATCGCTCACCATGTATATCTCAGAACTCTTGTCCACGCTCTTTCCTTTTTTGCTCGCGTACACCGCGTTGTTATCGTCCTTCAAATCCCAATTGTTTACCAACGCCATCATCACCCGCAGGCCGTTCAACTCTCGCGGGGAAAGTTCATGGTTCTTACGCCACCTCCAGTCCGACACCTTCTTTTCGATTTTGTCTTCCCGCTTGAGGCGCACATTGAAGAACGAATCGCCGGAACCCGCTAAGTTGCCTCCGCGGCGCAGATGCTTCGGCTTTTCTTTTACCGGAAGTGAAGAGAAAAAGTATTCGTCGGGAGTAAAATAACCAACGGCCCAAACAAACCGCGATGCCACCGTCTCTGGCCGCGCTTCCGCGCCCAACTTCGCTTTCCACATCACACCGTTCTTGTCGCGCACCACGAACTTCGGATTCGACCCATCCAGATCCTCTTCTACAAACGTGAACGGCCCGCGCGGTTGATGCGCCTTCCCGCCTGATCCAAAAAACAGATTGCGGGACCGAATGTCAGTGGGTTCTCGCCAGAACAGTTTTGCGTCGTCACGCGCTGCCGCCGTGGATGCAATTTCTGCCGGGACCACGGTGATTTTCATTTCTTTTGCGGCTATCGCGCCCGCTCGTCCGAACGCCAAAGCCACCGCCAGAACAATACCGATTCTTTTTGAAATGTTAAACATACAGACTCCTCCAGGAAGCCGTATGGCGAAAGCTGCAAAGGCCACTGACTCTTCCTCAGCACGAATACGGCCAAATTGTTGAAACTTAGATCGCTTAGAATGTCTCTCACAGAGTAAGGAATCCACTCGAATAGAATTCAGGGGGTTCGCAAGGAGAGACGCTCGTTGAAATTACTGATACAGCCTGGCAGCGGCGTAGGCCCTAT
>JANYCV010000192.1 GCA_025360145.1 Acidobacteriaceae bacterium | reverse complement strand
CGGAAGCTTACGGCTCTGTTGGAGATGAGCCAGGCGGATGAGTTTATCTTTACTTCGGACTTGTATCATCATGCGGACCGGCTGCACTCGTATGAGATTGTGGCTGAGGGGATGAAGGCCGGGGTTGCGGAGATGGCCGGTGTGGAGCGGGTGCGGGGTTAGGAAGGACGTCCGGTATTTGGTACGGCAGAAGGAGCCAATGACCGATCAACCCCCCAGCACTCAAAACTATACGGCGCTCCTTGCCAGTATCAAGGATCGGATTCAGAGCGCTCAGGTTCGGGCCGCTCTCGCAGTTAATAGTGAACTGGCGCTTCTGTATTGGGGGATCGGGAGTGAGATCACGCGCAGGCAAAAGGAGGAGGGGTGGGGGACCAAGGTCATTGACAATTTGGTCCGCGACCTTAAGCGCAGTTTTCCCGACATGCAGGGGTTCTCCCTCCGGAACCTGAAGTATATGAAGTCTTTTGCCGAGGCTTGGCCGTGGTTTCACAATTGTGTTCTCCTCGACAAGGTAAAAACCCGGAAGAGCGCCTTTGGTACATTCGTGAAGCGATTCAAAACGGTTGGAGCCGAAACGTTTTTGTAATCCAGATAGAAGCCGGCCTTTTCCGGCGACAAGGAAAGGCGCTTACAAATTTTCAACGTACCTTACCGGCTCCGCAATCCGACCTTGCTCAGCAGCTTCTCAAAGATCCCTACAATTTCGACTTCTTGACTTTTTCAGTCGATGCACACGAGCGCGATCTGGAACGCGGGCTTCTCGCGCACCTTCGGAGTTTTCTTCTTGAGCTGGGAGTCGGGTTTTCTTTCGTGGGCAGCCAGTACCCTCTCGAAGTCGCGGGAGAAGACTACAGAATTGATCTCCTCTTCTACCACCTGAAGCTTCGCTGCTTCGTTGTCATCGATCTGAAAGGGGGCGCGTTCAAGCCGGAATACACCGGTAAGATGAACTTCTACCTCGCAGCGGTGGACGATCTTCTGAAACATCCAAGCGATCAGCCGAGCATCGGCCTTATTCTCTGCAAGTCCTGGTGGTGCAATTTCTGTAGGTATCGTCCCCCGCAGAGTTGGGTTTCCAGTTTGTTGTTCAGGATCTTTCGCCAGCGAGATCCAGAACTTGATCGTACAGCTCTGGCGCAATAAAGAATCCGGTGGCCATGAGCGCGTCCATCTGCGGTCGAAGTCCAGGTATTAGGCCGTGCCGCTTCGCACTGAGCAAGAGTCCCAGTGTGCCGATTACGTTCAAGCCCAATTTCTGCGCAAGGCGTCTGGCTGGCGCGTCGTCGAGAGAGAATCACCCGGTCCGGCCGCAGTTCCAGACTCAAGCTGATCGCTTCACTTTCCCCGGGGCCGAAAGTCGACCGGACAGTCCTCGAATCCACCATCGATGTTAATGGATATACCTCAATCCAGGAAGGCAGTTTCACTGTGGGTGCAGTTTCGAGAGCTACCGCCGGGGGAACAGTAACTGTAGAAAATAGATCGCGCAGAAGTTCCAGCTTGTGAATCTTTTCAAGGGCGATCAGCGGGCTGGAATTCGAAACCGCCCGCAATCAGAGTGACTCGCTTTGACGAACTTCGTTTTGCAGCTCTTCTTCGGTGAGGCGAAAATACGGAATACCCAACTGGGAAGCGCGTTGGATGAAGTCGTACCGCGGAATGCCGAGCAATTGCGCTCCTTTGCCGCTCGACAGCGCACCGCGGCGGTACAACTCGAAAATGATCAGGTCGTGCGCCGCTTCGCTGATCGGTTGGTGTTGTTGCTCTTCGAGCAATGCAATCACATCTTTGTCGAGTTCTAACGTCACGATACTCATTGCATGATCCTGCCTTGTTCTATTCTGCCTGAGTTAGGCGCAGGCGTTGCGGTTTGTGTCACGACAACCCGCCGCATTTGCATCGGGGCTGGCAGACGCGGCAAAACACCCGCCCGCATTTGGGGCATGCGCCGAAACAGGTCTTGCATAGGCAATGCATCGTTTCGCACAGAAAAAGCGGACGAGTCAAAGTTCCGCACTTCTCGCACCACGGCAGATCGAGTTGGCGCAGCGTAGCGTTCCAGTGCAAATTGGTAAGCCGCTCTTCCTTCTTACGAATCAGGCGAACGGAAATTGTCCGCACCGGCAGCGTGACTGTCAGGACATCCATGAGAGACACCTGAATTCGTAGCGAATGCTTGCGAATCAAGTCATCGAGTTTAGCGGTGCGATCCAGTTCGGTCGCCTGCGCCCGGCCGCGTTCCTTTTCGACGCCTTCCGGATCGGCTGCGCGCTTGGCGATCCGTTTTTCAATCTGCGCCAGCATACCGCGGTAATAGGAGCGGATGCGTTCGGTGTCACGCGCCATGCGCCGGTTGGCGCTGTCTTCGATGCCGGCGATCGATCCGCGGACCTCGCTGCGCGCGGCTCCCATGGCTGTGCGATACATGGCGTGAATCTTTGTGTTGTCCATCTCCAGGCCGGGAGCCGGTTCCAGTTCCGCTTCAATGGATCGCAGCAAGTTGCCAGGTTTTAGAACGGCGGAACGCGCCTCCGGGTTCAGGCAGATATTCACGACGCCGGTGGAACGTTCGTCTGAATCCACGGTGTAGTGGAAGAAAAACAGATAGTAGACCGCGCTCGCCGCGTAATCTTCCACATACCGGTAGATCCCATTCTGTATGGCGAGTTCCCGATCGAGAACGGCGGTTGCGTCAATGCGGGGCGCCGTTGGCGGATGGGGCAGCCGCGCGTTTACGATGCGGGGTTCAGGCGGCAGCAGTTGGCCCAACCGCTCCAACCATTCGCCGGGATCGTCGGCGCCGGGCCCAGCGCCAAAGTGAAGAGACAACCACTCGCTTGCGCCCAGAGCCCCCGACACCTCGTCCGGCAGCAAGGCGCGAAACGAATCGGCTTCCGGTCCTTCGACCAGCGC
>JANYCV010000163.1 GCA_025360145.1 Acidobacteriaceae bacterium | reverse complement strand
ATGGAGAACTTCGGAGTGCCGAAACATATCGTGGCATTCGTGATTCCGACCGGTTACAGCTTCAATTTAGATGGGACCACGATGTATTTGGCGCTGGCATCGGTATTCATCGCCCAGGCAGCCGGGGTACAAATGGGGCTCGGCCAGCAGTTGATTATGATGTTGACGCTGATGCTTACCAGTAAAGGCGTGGCCGCGGTGCCGCGAGCGTCACTGGTAATTCTGGCGGGTACGCTGACTGCGTTTAATTTGCCGCTGGAAGGCATCGCCGTAATTCTTGGTGTGGATGCCATTCTCGATATGGCCCGCACGTCAGTCAATGTTTTAGGGAACTGTCTCGCATGCGCGGTGGTGGCGCGGTGGGAAGGTTATTCGTTCACTGAAGACGGGAGACAGAGCGCGGCCCTGCCCCCCCTGGCGGCTATACAGTAGCGGCGGTGAGGCCAGCCTTCAAATACCAAGGCTTGGCAGGCTTAATGGCTTCGTTCACTGCGTCGATGTTCTTGACGCCTTGATCGCTGAGCCAATCTTCCAACGCTTTTGCACCCTGCTTGGCGTACACCGGAATGGCTTCCTTCCAGGTGGCGCGTCCACAGAGAACACCGGAATAATCGGTGCCGGCCTCTGCTGCCATCCGCAGTTCCTCTACGAACTGGGCATTGCCAACACCGGCGCTGAGATAGATGAATGGCTTGGTGGCAATGTCCGCAGCTTCGCGGAACAGGCGCTTCGCTTCTTCCTGCGAATAGGCTTTTTCGCCCTTACACACCGAACTACCTTCTACGAACACAGCGTTGATGGGCACCTCTACCTTCAACATGTCCACGTTGTATTGTGGTTTGGAAAATTCCCGCATTGCGCCCATTACTATTTGCGGCTTGATTTTGGCGTACTCCAAGCCCTTCTCGTCGCCACCCTTTGGATCGTAGCCAATGAATTCAAGGAAGAACGGAATTTCGTAGTATTCGCACTCCGCGCCGATCCGTTCTACGAATGCATGCTTAATGTCGTTGATTTCAGCGCTGTCGAGCGGAGTGTAGTAGATCAGGATCTTCACCGCGTCGGCGCCCCAATCCACGATGCGCTTCACGGAAACGTGGGGAAGCAGATCAGGCAGGCGGCCAGGCTGTGTATTGTCGTATCCCGTGGCTTCATAGGCTAGAAGCAGGCCGGCGTTCTTGCTGCGGGCCTTGGATGCCTCAATGCCGAATTCAGGGTCCAGCAGGATGGCGCTGGCGTGCGGCGTCAGAATCTTGGTGACCGCGGTCTTGAATTCCGACATCATCTCCGGCGTGACGCTTTTCGCGTCGATGCCTTTGGCTGCGGCGATGGATTTTTGCAAACTGCCGCGCTGATCCATTGCGGCTGCGGCGATGACTCCGCGGTCATCGGCGAGTTGCTTCATGTGACGCAGCTTGCCTGCGGATAGGCTCATTGATTTATAGCTCCTTATCGGTGGATTACCCCCTATTATAATCCGCCGGTCCGGCGGAAGTAAGTTTTCGCGCGGTCCACGTCCTTGAAGATTTGTGTCTTCAAAGCCTCCGGCGAATCGAACTTTCGCTCCTCGCGGACACGGCGGAGGAATTCCACTTGGATGCGACGCGGTGTTGCTGCTTCCAGCGGGGCAAGGAGGAAGGTTTCGACCGTCAGGCGGTCGCCGTCGAAGGTGGGCCTGTAGCCGACGTTCGTGATAGAGGGCCACTTTCGCGCGGCTTCCAGATCCGTGGTGCGCGTGATGTAGACGCCAACCGCGGGAAGAATCTCCGACTTCGTGTCGAGGTTCAATGTGGGCACGGTTTGCTTCGACCCTACGCCGTGGCCGTGAACGACGTCGCCTTCCACAGCATACGGACGGCCCAGCAGGCGGCACGCCATGGAGACTGCGCCATCGTCTACAAGCCGCCGCACTTCGCTACTCGAAACCATGCGCCCGCGGAGTTCCACGCCGCCGATGATTTCCGTGGTGAATCCGTATTCAACGCCGAGTAGCTGAAGCAGGTTCGTATCCCCGGATGCGCGGTTGCCGAAGCGAAAATCCGCACCCACCATGACGGCCTTGGCGTGAAGCTTATCCACCAGAACTTGCCTGACGAAATCGAGAGCGCTTAGTTGGGAGAACGGGAAGTCGAAAGGCAGGACGAACACCTGCTCGATTCCCTCTTTTTGAAGCAGGCCGAGGCGCTGCTCCGGCGTGCTTAACAGGCGCGGCGCGCGTGACGGCGCGACGACTCTTGTTGGGTGCGGATCGAATGTTAACACGGAGGGCGTCAATCGAAGTTCCGCCGATAATTCCACCACGCGGCGCAGAATACGCCGGTGTCCTTCGTGTACTCCGTCGAAGTTGCCGATGGTGAGAGCGCAGGGTGCGGCGTCCTGGCCGATCTCGGGAAGGCTACAGTAGACCCGGAACATCTACGGCATTTCTCCGACGGTGATGTCGAGCCCGTCGTAAGCCAACCGAACGTTTGGAGGCAACTGGCTGTCCGCTCGCTCGTGTTGCAGGTCGTGGCAAATGTGCGTGAACCAGGCGCGGCGCGGAGCGAGGATTTCCACATACTTCAGCGACCGCTCCACCGTGGAATGCGTGGGGTGCGGCTTGTATCGCAGCGCGTCAAGGAACAAGACGTCCAGACCTTGCAGCAGCTTCAGCGAGGATTCGGGGATCTCGCTGTGATCAGTGAGATAGGCGGCGTCACCGAAGCGGAATCCGTAGATTGTGGCTTTGCCGTGGATGACGGGAATGGGCGTGATTCGCAAACCAAACAGGTCGAACGGTTCGCCTGTGAGGACGGTGGCGTCAAGCTTTGGGATCGCCGTCTCTGCGCCTGAGTTGTCTCGAAAGATGTAGCGGAAACTGGTTTTGATTGCCTCCAGGGTGTCTTCGGCGCCGAAGATCGGAATGACTCCCCGTTGCCGGAAGTTGAATGGCCGGACATCGTCCAGTCCCATGATGTGATCGGCGTGCGAATGCGTGAAGAGGATCGCATCCAGCCGGTCGATCTTGGCACGGAGCGCTTGTTGACGGAAGTCCGGCGTGGTGTCTATCAGCACGCCGCGGCCGTCATAGCGAATGAGGATGGAGGGTCGCAGCCGCTTG
>JANYCV010000137.1 GCA_025360145.1 Acidobacteriaceae bacterium | reverse complement strand
CCGAGACCAGCGGGTTCCTCCTGTTGCCAGTTGACCCTGATCGGTCTCCACGCAGGAGGTTTGCCCCTTCGCTCCCCAAGAGTTACCCCGCTTAACCGCTACTACGGAGCAGTCCGCCCCTGGCCTGCGCATCGGTACTTTGAGCCTCGCGGTTCTGCCGCTTGTGCCTTTTCCCTTGCCATCGCAAACCAGGTTCTCAAGTTCCATACGAAAGCCCGCACTGGAGTCACGCCTCCTGTACGCCGGACATCGCCTGGCCGGTAAGCAGGTCTCCGCCAGGCTGCTCCTGGAGTTGGGAGGCAACCCCGGTTTCGATGTCGTCAATCTAGAAAAGAGACTTTTCGACCGAAGAAGCTAAAGTCGGCTCCGACCACCGTCTTCCAGAAGACGACCATCCCCGACGGCACCAGACTCGTCGGATTAGCGGCGCTTGTTCAAGCGCTCGGCGTGCCGGGGCCGGTCCGGCGGCTGAGTTGCGTCTCAAATCAACATATCCGCGGCAGCCGCCGGGAAACGGGAGCCTGGATCGTCTTTGATCCTAAAAACGGCAATTCACCGGCCATAAACTGCGTAACCCGCTCATCGCCAAGCCGTTGCGCTGAAGAAGGTTTTCACCCGGACGGTGGAGCGCGGCGCAGTTCGAACCCCTGCCGATTGAATTGCTTGCCGGGTCGGGCTATGACCGGCTGCCGTTTTTATTTCGATTGCACGGCAGAGGCTGAGTTTCTTTATTCCTGAACAGCCTGTCTATAAGTACGAATCGCGGCATTTGCCACCATCGTCATCTCCCTGAAGGTTCACATCCCCGGCTTCCCGACGCTCCCCAACACCATGCGAGCATACGCTATTTTTAGACCTCCGCCTAACCCGTAATATACTAAAACCCGCCCTCCCTTCATGATCAAAATCCCAAAACTCCGCTGGGTAATCGCCGGAATGCTCTGCGCCGCGACGATGATCAACTACGCCGACCGCCTCACCCTCTCCGTCGCCTCCCTTGAAATCCGAAAAGAATTCTCTCTAACCGAGCAAGACTACTCCCATGTCGTCACGCTCTTCCTCTTCGCCTACGCCATCATGTACGCCGGTTCCGGCTATATCGTCGACCGCCTCGGCACCCGCCGCGGCTTCGCGGTCTTCATCTTCGCCTGGTCGCTCGCACAGATGCTCCACGTTTTCGTTCGCGGCAAGTGGTCGCTCGGAGGCGCTCGGTTCCTCCTCGGCCTCGCCGAACCGGGCAACTGGCCCGCAGCCGCAAAAGCAGTCGCCGAATGGTTCCCTGCCTCGCAGCGCGCCCTCGGTGTCGGCATCTTCAACTCCGGTTCGTCCATCGGTTCCGCCATCGCGCCGCCTATGGTCGCCTATCTCACCATGCGTTACGGGTGGCGATCCGCCTTCCTGTTCACCGGCTCACTAGGCATAGTTTGGCTGGCAGTCTGGCTCATCTTGTATTACCCGCCGCGCACCAACCCATGGCTCCGGCCCGAAGAAATGCCGGACGTCGAAGAAGTGAAACCGGCCGTCGAAGGCGCGCGGCCCGACTGGCGCAAGATCATCACCATGCGCGAATGCTATACGCTGATCATCGCCCGCTTCTTCACTGACCCTGTGCTCTACTTCGTCATCTTCTGGCTGCCCGAGTATCTGCGAAAGGAACGCGCGTTCGATCTCGCCATGGTAGGAAAGTACGCCTGGGTACCGTTCGTGTTCGGAGACATCGGCTACATCTTCGGCGGCTGGCTCTCCGGGCGGCTGATGCAAGCTGGTTGGAGAATTCCCCGCGCCCGAAAATTCGTGATGCTGTTGGGCGCCGTCGTGATGCCGGTGTCCATTCTGGCGCCGTTTGTCCCTACCGCAGCCCTCGCCATTGGCGCAACCTGTTTCCTCACCTTCGGCCACGCGCTGTGGGTGGCAAACCTGCAAACGCTGCCCTCCGATCTGTTTCGCAGCGGCGAAATCGGCACCGCCATGGGCTTCTCCGGTATGGGTGGCGCAGTTGGCGGGATGATCGCAAACCTCGGTACCGGCTACCTCGTCAGCCACTACTCGTACGCGCCGGTATTCCTCATGGCCGGCCTGATGCATCCACTTTCGGCGTTTATCGTTTATAAAATGCTGCCCGACCGGTACTTCAAACCGTCATAGCAGACTTTTATCAGCGTAAGACCGCAAGCCGGCGCCGTAGGCCCAGCCTTGGGCGGTCCGCCTTGCAGGAACTGCTCCATCTTCGCAGCGGTCACATTTCCCCGCCCTGCCTCAATCAGCGTCCCAACGATATTCCGCACCATGTGCTTCAGGAAACCACTGCCGGTCACCGTATAAATCAACCTGTCTTCCACCGCTTCCAGATTCGACGCGTAAATCAGCCGGACCTTCGATTCACCCTTCGCATCCCGCCGGTCCGACGCAGCGAAGGCCCCAAAATCGTGCTCCCCCACCAGCATCGGCGCTGCCGCCAGCATCTTCGCCACGTCCAATGGAAAGGGGTGATGATGTGCATACCTCCGCTCAAACGGAGAACGAACCTCAGACCGCACGATCCGGTATTCATAAGTTTTCGAGACCGCATCGAACCGCGGATGAAACTCCGCCGCAGCCTCTTCCACTCGCACCAGACGAATGGCATCCGGCAGCAACCGGTTCACCGCCTTGCGCAAATTATACAGGGGAAGCGGATTTTCTAAGGAGACCGCCGCCACCTGGGCCAGCGCATGAAC
>JANYCV010000107.1 GCA_025360145.1 Acidobacteriaceae bacterium | reverse complement strand
GTGGAGACGCTGGCCGGCGATTCGGATTTCGAAGTGACAGCCACAGCAGGAGGAGTGCCGCCGGAGATTCTGACGGAGCTGGCTTCCCTGCCCTATGCCTTGCACCTGCGTCCGCGAATGGAAGACTACGCGGTGTTGGGGGCGCGGACGATTCCGCTGATCGCAGTGGATTTATTGGCGGACGCTTTGCCGGGAGGGACGGGAGATTCATCGAGCGCCAATGTCTATCAACGCGACGATTCCATTTGGGCCGGTGATGGCCTGGGGCTGCACGGTGGGGATCTGGTACGGCTGTTGATCAACGACCGGACTTCGGAGTTTAGGGTCCGCGGGGTTCTGGGGGCGCGGTCGGGCGAGGTGATTGTAATGGATCTTGCGCCTGCCAGCCGCGTGCTTGAGCGCGCTGGGAATCTGGATCGCATTCTTATTCAGACGCCAGCCGGGAAGACATTGGACGAGTGGGAGCCGCTGTTGCGTGCCGGTCTTCCGGCGGGAGTGACGCTGGCGCGGCAGGGAAGCCGCACGAACGAGAATCGGCGCATGCTGGCGGCGTTCCGTTGGAATCTGCGCGTACTTAGCTACATCGCGCTGGTGGTGGGCGCGTTCCTGATCTACAACACGATATCGGTTTCAGTGGTCCGGCGGCGCGCGGAGATTGGGATTGTACGTGCGCTTGGAGCCACCCGCGGCGCGGTGCTTGGCGCGTTTCTGGGAGAGGCCGTGTGTTTTGGATTGGTTGGTGCGGGAGTGGGCTTGGCGCTGGGGCGATTAATGGCGGAAAGCGCAGTGAAGCTGATTGCGGTGACAGTGGATTCGCTTTACGTCAGCAGCCGGCCTGGATCGATCGCACTGGGCTGGGGAATTGTGCTGTTAGGCCTGTCGATTGGTACCGGTGTTGCGGTGCTGTCCGCGCTGCTGCCTGCGTGGGAAGCGTCGTTGGTGGTTCCGGCGGAGGCAATGGCGCGGGGACGGCGCGAACACGAAGTGCGGATGCATAAGTGGCGCAACTTTGCCGTCGCCACTGCGCTGGGCGGGGCGGCATGGATTGCGTCGCAGCAGGGGCCGGTGGATGGGAAACCGATCTTTGGATATGCGGCGGCGGTGATGTTGGTGGGATCGTCGGCGCTGCTGATTCCCGCAATGGTGGCTGGGCTTTCGTCGGTGAGTGCGGGATTGATTCGACGGCTGCTTGGTGTGGAGGCATTGCTGGCGGCGCGGGGATTGGTGGGTTCGCTGCGGCGGACGTCCGTTCTGGTGGGCGCGCTGTCGACGGCGATCGCGATGATGGCGGCGGTAGGCATTATGGTGGGCAGTTTCCGCGAGACAGTGCTGGTTTGGATGGACGACCGTTTGCAGGCGGATCTGTATTTGCGGCCAGCCGGGCCGACGGGTCCGGATAAACATCCCACCATGTCGGCGGAGGTTGCGGACCGGATTGCCGGCTTGGCTGAGGTTAGCGCGGTGGACCGGTTCCGCGCTTATGAGATCAGCTATGGAGGGATGCCGGCGATTCTGGGCGGCGGCGACACGGCGATTGCGGGGCGGTATGGGCGGCGTCCGTTTCTTTCCGGAGCCGACCCGCGAGTGGTGTTTCCGAAATTGGGTACCGGCGATACGGTGATCGTGAGTGAAGCCTTTGCGAATAAGCACCATGTGAAAGCGGGTGATGTCTTGAAGCTGGCGCTGGGCGGGCTTGCGGCGAATTTTCGGGTACTGGATGTTTACTACGACTATTCGAGCGAGCGCGGCTACATCATCATGGACCGGAAGACGCTGCTGCGATATCTTCCCGATCCTGCGCCCTCCAACATTGCCGTGTATTTGAAGCCGGGCGTCGGGATGGACGATGGGAAGCGGGCGGTGGAAGCGGCTACGGCTGGGCGGAAGGTGCTGGTGTTTTCGAATCGCACTCTCCGCGCGGAGGCGATCAAGATTTTCGATAGAACATTTGCGATCACTTATGCCTTGGAGGGCGTGGCTATTTTTGTGGCGGTGATGGGAGTGGCAGGGGCGCTGCTGGCGTTGGTGATCGATCGGCGGCGCGAATTGGGATTGCTGCGATTTTTGGGGATTTCCGGACCGCGCCTGCGGCGGATGATTTTGTTTGAGGCGGGGCTGCTGGGATTGCTGGCGAATCTGGCTGGGCTGGCGCTGGGCGTGTTGCTGTCGCTGCTGTTGATCTATGTGATTAACGAACAGTCGTTCGGTTGGACGATTCAGTTTCACTGGCCGGTGGCGGTGTTGCTGGGCGCGCTTTCGGTGGTGTACTTGGCAACGGTTGCGGCGGGGCTTTATCCGGCGCGTGTGGCGATGCGAATGAACCCGATCGAGGTAATCCATGAGGAGTAGAGCGGCCCTGGCATTGCTGATGAGCGCGAGTGTTTTCGGCGCTCCTTACCGGTTGGCGCTGCCGGGGTATCAATATAAATTTCCACGGGACCATTTCAATCACCCGGAGTTTAAGACCGAGTGGTGGTATTACACGGGCAACCTGCATTCGTCCGGCGGAAAGCGCTTTGGATTTGAGTTGACGTTTTTCCGGCATGGCGTGGACCGTGAGACCCGCCTGAAAAACGTTTGGGACGTTAGCGATGTTTGGCTGGCGCATTTCGCGCTTAGCGATATCGATGGCGGGCGGTTCTATCACACGGAGCGCTTGAATCGCGCGGGCGCTGGGCTGGCAGGCGCGGACGAGGCGAAGGCTCGCGTTTGGAATGGCAACTGGCAGTCGCGGTGGAAGGGGCGTGGTCAGAACCTGCAGGCCGTGGCTGAGAAGTTTCGAATCGATTTAACAGTGCAGGCGGAGAAGGCCCCGGTGATTCATGGGGCGAATGGAGTGAGCCGGAAAGCTGCGGGAGAGGGACGCGCATCACATTATATTTCGCTTACGCGGCTGGCTGCAAAGGGGATGATCGAGGTGGAAGGGAAGACCTTCGCCGTGGAGGGGCTGGCATGGATGGATCACGAATTCTTCACGCATCAGCTCGACACGAACCAGAGCGGGTGGGATTGGTTTAGTTTGCAATTCGAAGACGGTTCGGAGCTGATGCTGTTCCGGTTGCGGCGGAAGGATGGCTCGGCGGATCCCTATTCGGCGGGGACTTATGTGGATGCGCAGGGGCATGCGCGGCATTTGGCGGCGAATGATTTCTCGTTGGCTCCGGGAAAGACTTGGACTAGTGCGGAGACGGGGGCTCGCTATCCGATTGCGTGGAATGTGCGCGTACCTTCGCTGGGGTTGGATGCGACTGTTTCGACGCGCTTGCAGCGGCAGGAATTGACGGGCAAGACGATGGCGTATTGGGAAGGCGCGGTGGAAGTGGTGGCGGCGAAAAGTGGGCGGGCGGTGAAGGGTGTGGGGTATCTCGAGATGACCGGCTATGCGGGTCCGGTGCGAATGGGGGATTAGGTGTCATCTTAATGTGCATGTAGTTGAGGTTGGGCGATGCTTCGTATAGGTCCCGCCAATTAGATGGTGGGCGCGGCTGTCGGCCGTTTGCCGCGATGCATTCTTCGTGGTTACCCGGATTTTCGCACTTGGCAGGAAGCCTGTTCAACCCCGCATTTCTGGACTGGTAACGTGAATGACTTGGCCGGGCCGGACGGACTCGGCGGCTGTGAGCAAGCGGGAAAAAATCGGCCTGAAATACTTGATGTTGTTGTCGGGCACGGTAACGACGATCAGCCCCAACTTGAGTTTGGAGAGATTTTGCTGGTGCTCCAGATTTTGGTCGACGGTTACAAAGACATCGAAGCTCTGTTGGGCGAGAGCAATCAACTTGCCATTGGTGATGCCGGCCCAACCCATCGACTGAACCGTTTGGATTTCGTGGTTGGGGAACGCTTCTCTGACGCGTGGATTGACGCACTCATCTAGGAGGACACGCATTCGATCAGTTGCTCGCTGGCCAGTTCCAAAAACAACTCGGCTTGTTCACGGGTAACCGTGGGAGCGCCTTCCAGAAAGTCTTCAATGGTCTCGCCGTGCTTCAGGTGATCGAGAAGCATCTGGATCGGGACACGCGTTCCAGCAAAGCACGGTGCACCGCTCATGCGGTCGGGGTTGATCCAAACGACCTGGTTGAGCTTGGCTTTCCGTTCCACCGTCATACTTTGAACGTACGCGAAAAAAGAGCGGGGCGCAAATGGGAAGGTGTCCAAGAAGACCGTCAGGGGCCGTGAGGGCTCCCGCACCCAGATGGGCGCTCAGGTGACACGAATCCGGTCGGCGGTGCAGAGCAGAAAGTGTCGTATTTGTCTCCCACTTTGACGCATCACGTCCTACCTAATGAATGACACCCACACTGAGCACTGTTGCTCAGTTCATATTTATTCGCTATTCCTGAAGAAATGCCGCGTCGAAGCTATCTTGGAGAATTCGGGCTGATGATTCTGGTTGCAGTGATCAGGCTCGGGGATGGCACCTACGGAGTTCCGATCTCTAAGGAACTGCTGGAGACGACCCGGAGAGACGCTGCTCTCGGAAGCGTCTACGCCGCGCTCGACAGGCTAGAGCAGAAGGAGATCGTTTCGTAGGCACTCGGAGATCCGACTCCGGCGAGGGGGGGGCGGGCGAAGCGCGATTTTCGTGTCACTTCTAAGGGTATAAGCGAGGCGAAGATGACGAAGAAAGCTTTGATCAGTTTGTGGCGCGGAATACCACAAATGGAAGGAGAACGCGCATGAAGACCGAACAGTCACACCCACCCGCGTTGGCGAGATGGTTTTTGCGGCGCATGTGTCCGAAGCGGAATAGGGAAGCCATTACGGGCGACCTACTTGAGAGCTTCCGCGAGGGGCGCTCCGACGGGTGGTTCTGGCGTCAAGATCTGGTCGCAATCCTGGTTGGCGCTTCAAGCCAATTGAGACTGCACTGGACCGAGATCTGCTTGGCTGCACAGGCACGGCCTTGATCGGGTGTCTTCCGTGGGGGCGGATCTTCCCAGTTGCGGCAATGAGCACATCGATGAATTGGGGCGCGCGCGATTGCAATGGCTTATCGTAATCGAAATCATGACGGCTCTAATGGTTCTGCCGCTCTTCGCAGTCCTTTTTCGTCTATGGAGGACATTTGGCTGGGCTAATCTGCTCCGAGTTTTCTTCATCTGTGCAATGCTGTTCATCGCCGGTGACTTGCCCACAATCTGGTGGTGTGTGAGCCACCCTGCTATTAGCCCATCGCAGGCTACGTGGGCGATAGCGCTGCAGGTGGGGTGGATCTTTGCCACACTGCTGATCTCCGCGCGGGTCGCTCGCCGGTGGCCTTCTCCATCCAAGACAATCCCAACGTGAGCAACTTGGCGCCACATTTTCCTAACGCCCACAGCCAGCCTGTTGGGTATTTGGCCCATTTGACGAGGTCTCGACAATTATTGCTTCTCTATGGTTGAGACCAGATGACGAAGGCCGCGCTCATTTCGTGGAAGGTGCGGAGGACGTCAATCTATAGCATCTAACTTACAGATGCCATCCAGCTAAATCGCGACCAGTCGTCCAGCGTTTAGATTCTGATCGGTCCGCGGCGACTTTGACTTGGTGCATGCCCTGGACTGCTACAATGAAGGCCTGGGTAAATTAAAATTTCGCCCCGATTGCCGTCCTGGTGATCGAACCTTTTAGAAGGTCTATAGTGTCCGATCAGCTTACTCTCAGATTCGGTTTTGCATTTGAAGATTTGTATCGACGTGAAGGGCTAGTTCGCCTGGATGCGGTATTTTTGGAACAATTACGGGCTTCGAATGGTGATTTGCACACCCGCTTGACGGAGGCCCGGTTGAATCCCGAGGTTCTCGCCGCTAAGAAGCAATCGGATTTAATCATTGAAGTTGCGCCTCATGTGGAAGATTTCGTAGGCGAACTGTTCCATATTGAATCCGCGGTGAAGGTTTTGCAGGCGCGGCACGACAAGCTGGCTCCGATCTATGCGTTCAAGCGCAAATTTGTACAGAAGAAAGCCATCAGCGGAGTAACCAAGGAACAGGCCAGTGAGATTGATGGTTTGGCATTGGCGGCGGAACTGGAAATGCTGTTTTCCGAGCCGCTGACCGAGCAGAGTTTCTTTGAACATGTGTCGCGCTGGCTGGATGATGAAGCCGAACATGCGTCGCAATTGCAGACAGCGGCACAGTTCGCGGCGTGGGCTTCGCTATCACCGGCGGGCATCGCGAAGTATCGTCACGGCGTTCTGTTTCGTGTTCCGCATAAGCTGGACCCGGCTCACCTGGTGCATGTGGAGACCGTGGAGGTGGATGGGGTTGCGCGGTTCGCGTTGCCGAAACACGAACTGCGGCATCGGGAGGGTTTCAAACTTACCGATGCGGGCATGAATTTGAGCGCTGCGCTGGACCAGGCGAACTATTGCATCAAATGCCACAACCAGGGGAAGGATAGCTGCTCCACGGGACTGCGCGAGAAGGACGGATCGTTTAAGAAGAGCGGGGTCGGAGTGACGCTGGCCGGCTGCCCGCTGGACGAGAAAATTTCCGAGATGAACGTGGTGAAGCAGCGCGGCAATTCGATTGGCGCTCTGGCGATTACCACGGTGGACAACCCGATGTGTGCTGGCACCGGGCACCGGATTTGCAACGACTGCATGAAGTCGTGCATCTTCCAGAAGCAGGATCCGGTGGACATTCCGCAGGTCGAAACACGGACCCTTAAAGATGTCTTAGAGCTTCCGTGGGGATTTGAGATTTACAGCCTGTTGACGCGGTGGAATCCGTTGCATCTATCGCGGCCGGTTCCGCGGGAGGATTCAGGATACAAGGTGCTGGTGGTCGGATTGGGTCCGGCGGGGTTTACGCTTTCGCATCATTTGATGAACGACGGACACACGGTGGTGGGAATCGATGGATTGAAGATCGAACCGCTTCCGGCGAATATTTCCGGGGTGGATGCGATGGGCGGGCGCGTGAAGTTCCGTCCCATCCACGATGTGAATGAACTTTATGAATCGTTGAATGACCGCGTGATGGCGGGGTTCGGCGGCGTGGCGGAATACGGTATCACGGTTCGCTGGAACAAGAATTTCTTAAAAGTGATCCGGCTGCTGCTGGAGCGGCGCGGCGAATTCAGCATGTTCGGCGGTGTGCGATTCGGCGGCTCACTCACGATTGATAGCGCGTTTGAGCTGGGCTTCGACCATGTGGCGCTGTGTGCAGGCGCCGGCCGTCCAACCGTGATTCCGATGAAGAACGGATTGTCGCGGGGCGTGCGGCAAGCCTCAGACTTCCTGATGGCATTGCAACTGACGGGCGCGGCGAAGATGAATTCCGTGGCGAATCTGCAAGTGCGGATGCCAATTGTGGTGATCGGCGGCGGATTGACGGCGATTGATACTGCCACCGAATCGATGGCGTATTACGTGGTGCAGGTGGAGAAATTCCTGCTGCGCTACGAGGCGCTTGTGAAAGACACGGGCGAGGCTGAAGTTCGCGAAAGATGGAGCCAGGAAGACATTGAGGCCGGCAACGAGTTTCTAGCGCATGCGCGGGCGATTCGGGCCGAGCGGGCAGCGGCGGCGCGCGAGGGCAGAGCTACGAACTTTGTAGACTTGCTGAATTCGTGGGGCGGCGTGACGATCGCGTATCGGCGGAGGTTGATAGACGCTCCGAGTTACACGTTGAACCATGAAGAAGTCGCGCTTGCGCTGCAAGAGGGCATCCGTTTTGCGGAGTGCCTGTCTCCGGAGGAAGTGGAGATGGATGCCCACGGACATGCGGCGGCATTGAAGCTGATCAAACATACGTTCGATGAGGCTACGGGGAAAATGTCGCCGTCCGGGGAGCCGGTGAGGCTGCCCGCGAGGTCGATTCTGGTAGCGGCGGGAACGCAGCCGAATACGGTGCTGGGACGCGAAGATCCAACGAACGTATTCCTGGATGGCAAGTGGTTTCAGGCGGTGGACGAAGAAGGTCAACCGGTGAAGCCGGAGCGCGTGGCGAAGCCGAAGACGGTGCAGGTGTTGATGTCGCTGCGCGCGGATGGACGCGCGGTCAGTTTCTTTGGCGACTTGCATCCGTCGTTCGCGGGAAATGTGGTAAAAGCAATGGCCAGCGCGAAGCAGGGCTATCCGGTGGTAACGCGGGTGCTGGCGCGTGGGTCCGCCGTGGCCCCGAAGGCTGCCGTGCTGGTGGACCAGTTGAACAGCGAACTGCGGGCCGTGGTTCACGATGTGATCCGGTTGACGCCGAACATTGTGGAAGTGGTGGTGAAGGCGCCGATGGCTGCGAGGGCCTTCGAGCCGGGGCAGTTCTATCGTTTGCAAAACTACGAGACACTAGCTCCGCGCGCGAAGGGCACCACGCTTGGCATGGAAGGACTTGCGCTGACAGGTGCTTCGGTGGATCGCGAGAACGGTTTGTTGTCGACGATTGTTCTGGAGATGGGCGGGTCGTCCGATCTCTGCGCGATTTTGAAGAAGGGCGAGCCGGTGATTCTGATGGGACCGACTGGAACGCCTACCGAGACTCCGGGCCAGGAGACTGTGCTGCTGATTGGCGGCGGGCTGGGGAACGCGGTGCTTTTCTCAATTGGACAGCAGTTGCGGGCGAGCGGCTCGAGAACGGTTTACTTTGCCGGGTACAAGAAGATTGTAGACCGGTACAAAGTGGAAGAGATCGAGAAGGCCGCCGATGTGGCGATCTGGTGCTGCGATGAAGCGCCGGGATTCACTCCGGGACGTGTACAAGACAAGGCTTTCGTGGGCAACATTGTGGATGCCGTGGCTGCGTACGGACGGGGCGATTTCGATGAACCGGAGATTCCTCTGAGCACGGTGGACCGGCTGGTGGTGATTGGCTCCGATGCGATGATGGGCGCGGTGGCGAAGGCGCGTCACACGGTGTTGGCTCCTTATTTGAAGCATGGGCACAAGGCCATTGGCAGTATCAATTCGCCGATGCAGTGCATGATGAAAGAGATCTGCGCGCAGTGCCTGCAACTTCATAAAGATCCGCTGACGGGTGAGGAAACAGTGGTGTTCTCCTGCTTCAATCAGGATCAATCGCTGGATCTTGTGGATTGGGGCAATCTGCGCACGCGGCTCTCGCAGAACGGAGTGCAGGAGAAATTGACCAAGCAGTGGATCGACCGTTGCCTGCGGCAGATCGGCGCGCGCGCGGAGCTGGTGGGCGTTTAACGCTGGCCAGGAACAGGAGACAAACGATGGGCACCATTCTGCAGTCGCTCCCCATTGGGGAGAAAGTCGGGATTGCGTTTTCCGGAGGGCTGGATACCAGCGCCGCTATTTATTGGATGCGCCAGAAGGGCGCGGTGCCTTATTGCTACACGGCGCATCTGGGTCAGCCGGACGAGAAAGATTACGACGACATTCCCAGAAAGGCGCTGGAATATGGCGCGGAGAAAGCAAAGCTGATCGACTGCCGGGCGCAGTTGGTGCGCGAAGGCCTGGCGGCACTGCAGTGCGGGGCGTTCCATATCACGACCGCGGGCGTCGCGTATTTCAACACGACACCGATTGGGCGCGCGGTAACCGGCACCATGCTGGTTGGCGCGATGAAAGAAGACGACGTCAACATTTGGGGCGATGGCAGCACGTACAAGGGCAACGATATTGAGAGGTTTTATCGCTACGGCTTGATGGTGAACCCGCACTTGCGGATCTATAAGCCATGGCTGGATCAGACGTTCATCGATGAGTTGGGTGGGCGCAAGGAGATGTCGGAATTGCTCGAGAAGGCGGGACTGGGATTCCGCATGAGCAAGGAGAAGGCGTACTCGACAGACTCAAATATTTGGGGTGCGACGCACGAGGCGAAGGATCTGGAATACCTGAATTCCGGGATCAAGATCGTGGAGCCGATTATGGGCGTGGCTTCGTGGCGCGACGATGTGGAGGTCAAGCGCGAAGAAGTGACGATCACCTTCGAAGAAGGCTTGCCTGTGGCGTTGAACGGCAAGGGCTTCGCCGACAACGTGGATCTGGTGCTGGAAGCGAACGCGATTGGCGGCCGGCATGGGCTGGGCATGTCGGACCAGATTGAGAACCGCATCATTGAAGCGAAAAGCCGGGGCATCTATGAAGCACCTGGGCTGGCGCTGTTTTATATCGCTTACGAACGGCTGATCACGGGCATTCATAACGAAGACACCATTGAGCAGTATCGCGGCATGGGCCGGCGATTGGGGCGGCTGTTGTATGAGGGGCGATGGTTCGATCCGCAGTCGATGATGCTGCGTGAGACGCTGCAGCGTTGGGTTGCGAAGGCTGTTACCGGTGAGGTGACTTTGGAATTGCGGCGGGGCAACGACTATTCGATTTTGAATACAGAGAGTCCGAACCTGACTTACGCGCCGGAGCGGTTGACGATGGAAAAGGGCGAGAGTTCGTTTACGCCGCAGGATCGGATTGGACAGTTGACGATGCGGAACCTGGATATTAGCGATAGCCGGGCGAAGCTGTTCGTGTACGCGAAGGCTGGACTGATTGGCCCAGGTGCTTTTGAAGGATTGCGGCTGCTGGATGGCGGTGTTGAGAAGAACTAGACTTTCTGCCGGGCAAGTTCGACGATAGTCCGGGTTCCTAGTGCGTCAGGCAGGTGGTATCGTTCGATGACTCGCATGGTGATCTTGCGTTTTTTGGCTTCCGCGGCGGCTTCGGCGATTTCCGATTCGACGTCGGGGCCTTTATAGAGCAGGGCGCGGGCGCCTTTTTTTAGGGCTGGGGCGAAGAGGACGATTGCGCGGCTGAGCGGGGCGACGGCTCGGGCCGTGATCAGTCCGGTGGTTGGGATTTTTTCCGCTCGTTGGGTGGATATTTTTACGTTCGGAAGTTCGAGCGCTTCGACGGCAGATTCTACGAAGCGAGCTTTTTTCTGGATGGATTCGGAGAGCGTGAATTGGATTTCGGGGAATACGAGCGCTAGCGGTATGCCTGGGAAACCAGCGCCGGTGCCTGCGTCCAGAATGTGCATGGCGGCGGCGAAAAGACGCCAGGGGAGTACGGAATCGAGCACGTGTTTGATTGCTGCTTCTCTGGGTGTGGTGATGCGTGTAAGGTTTAGGTGCTCGTTGACTTGCGCGATTAGCTCGAAGTGCTGGGCAGTTTTGGTGATTACGTTGGCACGGTGGGGCAGATCCGCGGGAAGCACGTCCGCAAGTTCTTCGGCGAAATTCATCAACTCATGATTGCACTTGTGCTGTGGGTGCTTGGATTACGGTAGAATTGAAGAGTGCGGGAGTAATTCAGTGGTAGAATGCCAGCTTCCCAAGCTGGACGTCGCCGGTTCGACCCCGGTCTCCCGCTCCAAAATCAACAACTTACAGACGGTGCAAAATCACACCCTCCATAGACCCTCCATTAAGAATCACGAGGCCTTCTTTCGCCTCCGAACTGGCTTCGTGAAAACCGAGTCCTCAAGCTGCTTCGCGGCGGTCGCCCGATCCTTCATACTCGACTTTGTGTAAACATCGAGAGCCACTCCGATACCATGCCCGCGCTGGTCTGCTGACACCTTCGGATCGACTTTAGCTCGATGGCCCAGGCTCGCGTGGGTCAGAATTGTCCAATGCAAGATGAGCATGAAACGGGATTGGATTCCAATGCAAGATGAGCATGAAAGAGGGGAAGGTGGAGTAGGGATGCTGGCGTATGCAGATACGCATGGAAAACGCCGAGAATCTAAGTCAAAAGAAGATCCGAGAGTTTTTGGACTGCAGTCGCGGGATCGAGTTTACGGGGGAAGGGCGAGGGGAGATCTACGCCTGGGTCGAGCGGGTGCTGGTAGCGCAGGAGTTTGGGAGGCAGAAGAAGAAGGAACGGGGACTGATTCGCGCCTACGCGGGGAAAGTAACGGGGTTGAGCGAGTCGCAACTGACGCGGCTGATCCGGAGCTACTTGGACAATGGGAGGGTGGAGGCAAAGCCCTACCGTCGCCACAAATTTCCCGCCCACTACACG
>JANYCV010000101.1 GCA_025360145.1 Acidobacteriaceae bacterium | reverse complement strand
CATATCCGGGACTAAGCTGAACGGCCCGCTCATACGCGGCAGCGGCTGCTTCGGTGTCTTCCCGCTGCTGCGCCAGCCAGCCCGATTCGAGCACAGCGGCGGGCTTCTGCTGGGCGGTGGCTTCGCTTTCGAGCTGCAGGAACAATGGCGCCGCGCGGTCGTAATCCCGCGATACCACAAACTGCAAGGCACGGAGGCGCATGCTGTCCCTGGTGGAAAGACGTATTTCCTGGGCTGCCGTCATGGCGCGCAGCATCGATTCCTTGGCGCGTTCGGAATAATCCAGCTCATCGTCAGCCCACGCGAGGCTGGCGTGGGCGAGAGCGAATTTTGGGTCGGCCGCGACGGCTTGTTCCAGGGCTTTGCGCGCCGCTTCGAACGTCATGGAGTGCAACGCATCCTCACCCTTTGCGTACCATTCGAGGGCCGTGGGATTTGGCTGATACGGGCGATGCGTTCCCATCCAGAGAGCAATCATGACTGCAAGAAGGATCGCCGCGGCGGCACCGGCGCCGATCCATTCACGGCGCGTCCAATAGGGATTGCGTCTCCACCAGGAGCGTTCCCTGAACCAATCGGCAAGGTCGCCGGCGGTAGCGAATCTACCAGCGGGTTCCCGTTTCAGGCAGCGGGCAATGGCCGAATCCCAGCGTGAATCCAGATCCGGAACCAGCGATCGCGCCGAGGGGCCTTCGCCGCTGACACGCTGGACCGCGGCATTGATGACGTGCCGGTCGTCAAATGGCATTTTGCCGGTGGCCATTTCAAAAAGAACTATGCCGAACGAATAGATGTCGGAGGCGGCGGTGACAGCTCCGCCGATCATCTGTTCGGGCGACATATAGGCAAGGGTGCCGGCAACCTGGCCGACCACGCTCATGCTGCGGGTTTCGTCGGGAGTAGCTGAATTCGGATCGATCCGTGCGAGGCCGAAATCCGTGATGACGGCACGCTCTCCGTCCGGGACCGGAACCAGGAAGATGTTACCGCTCTTGAAGTCCGCGTGGACAATTCCCGCCTCATGGGCCGCTTCGAGACCTTCCGCCATCTGGACCGCGATGTGGAACGCCTCCGCGCGGGAAAGCCGATTCGAGCGCCGGATGCGGGCAGAAAGCGTCTCCCCGAAGAGCAATTCCATGGTGAAGAAGGTGATGGGAGGCCGGGCGGTACCGATGAATTCATGCACGCCGACTTCGAAGACGCGGCAGACGTTGAGGTGGGTGACCTTGCGGGCAAGCTGAATTTCCGTCCGAAAGCGGCGGAGGTAGGATTCGTCCCGGGCAATGTCGGCGCGCATGGTCTTCAGCGCCACATCTTCATTCAGGAGAAGGTCCCGCGCCTGATAAACTTCGCCCATTCCGCCGCGGCCGATGAGCTTCGAGATACGATATCGATTGGCCAACAGTTCGCCCTCGGAAAGAGAGGCGGTCCTGGTGACGGGTTTATTGAGGAAGTCGCCGGCGTTATCGTGTTCCTGGAGGAGACGCTCAACTTCGGTGCGGAGATCGGCATCAGCGGGGCAGGTTTTACTCAGAAAAGAGCTTCGCTCGGCGTTTGGAACTTCCACGGCCGAATCGAACATTTCCCGGATTTGCTGCCACCGTGTGCTGGTCATTTTGGGTACGGACGATTATACCTGAAATGCGTAAAATTCGCCGAAAGTCCGCCAAACAGCCCAGAGCGATTTCGCAAAGTGGAGCGCGAAGGCGGTTTAAGCCGCTGTGTGACCAAGACTTTTGGGCTAGATGCGATGGACGGCATTTTTGCGCTCGCGTATTGGGCACGAGAATCTCTGCCAGGCGGGCATCCCGTGATCATTTTGGGGAGGGAGGGAAAGGGGGGGCCTCGGGTCCCATCGAGAGGACCAGTGAATGGCAAATCGCCCAAGCTGGGTATGTGCTTGACTCACCTGGGTACTGTCTCGCAGCGTTTCGTGTGGCTGGCGCATTAGGCTTTCGTTTCGCTTCCAGCAGCGGGACGAGGGCGTCCCGCGCCGGCCAGGGGGCCCGCCCTACCTGGGCTACTGCCGTAGTAATTATTTGAGTCAAGCACATACCCAGCTCGCCCAAAATCCCCGTGCGCGAGGAACTCACCCGGATCGCGGCTTTTCCGGTTTCCAGAAAACCACGGTTTCGTACAGTAGATCAAAACGATAACCGCATGGAAAACTGAATGATTCGCGGATCGTTCGCCTGCTGGCTTAAATCCTGCAACCCGGTCCCCCCGTTAGGATTCACGTCGTTCGGGTGATTGAAGACGTTGAAGAAGTCGGCGGTGACTCTCAGCTTCACCGCTTCCGTGATGCTGAAATTCTTGAACACCGATCCATCCGCGTTCCAGTTTGTGGGTCCGAGAATAAACGCTCGCGAGTTCCAGTTCACGGTGTCGGTAATCGGCGTCAAGCGCACGGTTCCGTTCGTTAGCGTGACCGGCAAGCGGTTATCGAACGCTGCGCCCAACGGATGGAGCTTGCGGGCGCTGCGGTCCACGGGGATCAGCGCCTGTAGCTTCGTTTGATCGACGTTTGACGCCAGCCGGGGATCGAAGTCGCCCGCGAAGTAGAGCCGCTGATTCCGGCCGTTGAACTTCAAAGTGAGCCGTTGATCTCCGCTCAGTATAGGATTGCCGAAAAGGTATGAGCTGCCGCTTACGCTCAGCCATGTCCCGCTGCGAAAATTGCCGATGGTCGCAATCTGCCAGCCGCCGATGAAGGCGTCCACGAATCGCGAAACGCTCTTGCCAAACTGCTTGCCCCGTCCGAATGGCAGGTCGTAGATGCCATTCCACACTACCCGATGCGGAGGAATGGCCGTGGAGTTGTAATAGACCAGCCGCCGCCGTTGATCGTAGGTGTTATTGGGGGCGTCGAGGAGTTGGATGTTCTCGGGAACCACTGGACTTCCCGAGGTGTCGTTAATGCTCCCGTTACCGCTGGACGATCCCCCGGCATCGCTGGTTGTCAACGAATGAGTATAGGTGTAAAACGCCTGGAACGCGAGCCCGGACGAATAGCGCCGCTCCACCTGCGCCTGGAACGAGTTAGTATTCGAGTAACCGTTTTTGGCGAGCACGCCGTTTCCAAAACTCCAATTCGGATTGACGCGCGTAAAATCGCGATTGGCCGGTGGTGCATTGCCGGTCCGGATCTCATAGTTATATTGCGCTTCCTGATTGTTCAGCGCATAGCGCTGCTCCAGATTCGAACCGCGATCGCCGATGTAGCTGAGCCGCAGAGCCGTGTTTCGAATCAACTCACGCTCAATCGTGAATTGCCATTCGCGCGCTTTCGTGTCTTTCCAGTCGCGGTAATCGTACGGGAAGATGGTTTGGGCGCTGGTTGCGGGAATTTGAATGACTCCGTTGACATCCACTTGCGCCTGTCCCACGTAGTAGTTCGCCTGGGGCGCGGTACGCAC
>JANYCV010000088.1 GCA_025360145.1 Acidobacteriaceae bacterium | reverse complement strand
ACCCACTTCAGTCAAGCACATACCCATTTGGACAAATTCCGCGCTCCAACCTGACACACCCGGTCTAAGGTCTGACTAACCTAGGTATGTGCTTGACTCAGGTAATTACTCTGGCAACCGCCCAGGTGGGGCGGTCCCGCTGCCCGGAAGCGGGACGAAGGCGCCAATGCGCCAGTGACACGAAACGTTGCGAGACCGTACCCACTTCAGTCAAGCACATACCCATTTGGACAAATTCCGCGCTCCAACCTGACACACCCGGTCTAAGGTCTGACTAACCTGCTTGGCGGTGCCGGAAACACCCGCGGCACCGGTTGCTCGCAGCGGACGTGCGTTTTGGTGAATGGCAACTAAATCCAGGCTAACCTCTAACGGCAAATCCCGGTCTTGTTCATGCTCAGTCGCTATCCCGCATCCATGTCCCGCGAGCTGGGCGCTTTAAATGTTAGAATGTGTCAGAATTCCCGAAACTGGGTATGTGCTTCACTCAAGCGGGTACGGTCTGGCAGCGTTTCGTTTGGCTGGCGCATTGAGGCCTTCGTCCCGCTTCCAGCAGCGTGACGAGGGCGTCCCGCGCCGGCCAGGGGGCCCGCCCTACCTGGCTGCTGCCTTAGTAATTATTTGAGTGAAGCACATACCCAGCTTCCCGAAATGCGAGTCGCGTGCGTAAGGAGTTAAAAAATGCGTAGGGGACCGGTAATAACACTGACGCTGGCCGTCGCAGCGGGTTGCGCGATCGCGCAGGTGCCGAAGGAAGCAGAGGGTGCCCGGGAGCTATACTACACCGTGGTCCCGAAAAAAGAAAAGTTGCCTCCGTTCAGGAAGGCTTCTTACTTGAGTGGGACCACTCGGACCTCCGCCACCTCGCAAGCAACCGGCGTGGACGTTATACCGCCGCCGGCGGTACATTTCGGCTTTCGCTACAACGTAGTTTTGGTGGATCCAAATTCGGGAAAGTCGCAAACCGTCGATTCCAATCGGGTGTTCCGGAAGGGCGATTGTGTCGCCATCGATTTTGAGACCAACTGGTCGGCCTACCTGTACGTCCTGGCAAAGCAATCGAGCGGCGACTGGCAACCGCTGATCCCGTCTCGGGGCATGTCGGATGAAAGCAATATCCTGAACCCGGGTGAAAAAATCCGCGCACCGAAGCAGTACTGTTTTGAATTACGCGACCCTCCGGGGACCGAGACTCTGTTTGTAGTCGTCTCACGCGACCCTAAGGACGTGTACGAATTGAATGAGGGTATCAAGGGGCAGGCCGCGCCGCGGATGCCTGCCGCACCGCGGGAGCCTGCGGTTGACGCTCCAGAAGAACCGGCGCCTTCGTCCGCGCCTGCTTTGATGCAGCTTGCCGACGCGCGACTTGTCAACCGCCAGGTCGCAGGGATGCGGGAACAATTTCAGACGCGGGACATCGCAATCCGCCGCATTAACCAGCCGCTAACGGCACAGGAGCCGGCCTATTCCGTTTATGTCGTAAATGTATCCGGCCGGCCATCTAGCAGCGTCGTCGCCCAGATTGAACTGCGCCACCGTTGAGCGGCGCTCGTTGGGCACTCACTGCGCCGGGGGCGTGGATGGCTGCACCACTTCGATTTGATCGCGGTTGACGGTCACCGTCAGACTGAACGGACTGCGTACAAACGAATCGGCGCTGCCTTCAAACCTCAGTTCCGTACCGGCTTTGACGCGGGCGCCGGGCGCGTGGAGTTTGAGGACTACTTCTTCTGAAGCGGGAGCACTGAGGCCGAGGACAATCTCCTTTGGGCGCGATTCGGGCGTACTTCGGATGACCGTACCCTTCAGCTTCGGCAGCGGGGAGGTGCGCAGCGATTCGGTGAAGTATTGCTCGCCATCGGCTGCATCCAACCGCTTTCTTATCTTCAGCCAGGCCGCGAGTTCCGGATTCGTACGGATCAACTCCTCTTCCTGCCTGCGCACCGCGACGACTGCGGCGGATTCTATATTGAAGCCCGCAGGTGGGAACGGGGCGGTTGCGGCACTGGTGCGAAACGCTGCCAGGCCATCGGTTTCGCCGTGATAGGCAGCGTATAACCGCTCCGCCAACGTGTTCACTTCCGCGCGCTGGTTTTCAGGAAGGGCTCCATCGCCGGTAACCGCGGCGGCGTGGACCAGGTGCCACAAAGAAGCCGGCGTCGTTTCGGGGCGCTTTTCGAGCGCCAGCACCATCCCGAACCAGACGGATATTTCGCCGTTAGCTGAGTCGCGCTGCAAACAGGAGGTAAACTCTTTTTCGGCCGCCTCATAGTCCGCCCGCTGCCAGCCAATCCAGCCAAGTGCGCGATGAGCGAGAAACCCGGCGGTCTCTTTCTGCTTTTGCCAGCCTGCGGCGGAGGTGGGTTCCGGCTTTCTGCCGGAGTCGAAATACTGGTCCAAGCCGGCCAGAAGCTGCCGGGCTGCCTTCTCTCCGGTCCGTAGTTGATCGGCGGTAACAGCCGGTACTTCCGGCATAAGCACCGTAGACCAGTAGACGCCGACGAAAGAGCCGGGTTGCTCCGCCAGCATTTCCGCGGCGATTGCGAACATCCGCGGCACCTGGCCGGTGGCCTGGTACGTGGACAAGTATAGCTCCCGGCGCGCTTGCCGTAGCTCCGTTTTCGGGTACTTTGCTTTCCACTCATCGAGTAGCGCGATCTTCTTCTGCGCCGATACCTCACTGCGAATCATCAGCACCAAGTCGTACTCACCGCGATCGGTCCAGGTTGCTGCAAACAGCGGCAATGCCGCGAGCGACAACCAAACGGCCATCAAAAGTTTGGTATTTCGTTCCACGCAGGTGTTGATCGTTGGCCGCGTCCCAAGGGATGGCGGCCGAGTTGATATCGTCATTTGCCTATCGCTTTACCGGGATTGCCACCGAACTCAGCGGCTTTACCTCGATGTCCATCCTGCTCAATATCTTGCGGTCCTGAACGGTGCGTACCTCGTACTTGCCGACCGGGAGTTGCAGCTTGGCCGGAACCTGCTGGGCGACCGTCTTACCATCGACCAGCACGGCAGTGTCCCCAGGTTCACCGTCAAACTGTAGAAAACCGTATTCCTGCTCGAGCGCAACTTTCACGTCAGTCAAGGAAACGGTGACGTCGAGCACTCGTTTCGCTTCGCGAAAGCCATCCAGGTGCGCCTGCACTACCTGCCTGGACGGAAGCAGGTTAAGCACACAGGGCGATTGGCACCGCTGCCCGGCATCTCCTTCAATGGTGAGGTCCGCGCCGGGAGGATCGGTGACGACACGGACCGAAATACCCGATGGCCGCTGGGCGCCGCTTGTATTGAACTTTCCGTCCCCCGCCGCGGTGACTCGCCGCAGAGCGATGTCTCGCGTATTGCTCGACGAGATCACCTCCACATGGAAACTAGTCAGGTTAACTGGAGGCACGGATTCGTCTCCCTGTGATGGCGTGGCCGCAAGCATCACCGGGGCTTTCGGTGTCAGTTCTCTGATCCAGCGCGTCAGCTCGACTGTCGATTTCCGCTGCTGCTGGCGATTCGCCGCGTCCCAATCGGGAACACCGAATCGCATCCCGCTGAAGATCTCTTCAATGGGCGGAGGTTGCGCCAATCCGGATTTGAGTTCCGCGCCAGCCTCGGGGAATATAACGGCAAGTTCCTTCATCATGGCTTCGGCTTTGGCAACGGAAGCGGAAGAACCGCGCACTCGCACGGCTTTCAACAGCCGCACTCCTTCCCCCACTTTCTCGTCGAGCAGATAGCTAATGGCGCCGTCCAAAGCCGCCGGGATGGAGAACGGATCTAACATGTACGCCTTGTCGAAAAGCTGTGCGGCGGCGGAGTATTCTCCCGCTTCGAAACGTTGCTGGGCGTCTCTGCGCGTCGTCAGGTACGGCAGCTTGCGGTTCGCATCTGCCTCAAGAGTTCCGCCCGGATGCCGTTCGATCACGCGGTTCAGCAATTCGATTGCCTCGGACCACTCTCCGCGCTGCTCGCGAACCCTCACATCATCCATCAGCTTTTCCGCGAGCGACGGATCGTCGTCCAGTTCTTGCGTGGAGGGCTGATGAAAGTAAAACTTACTCGTCAGACTCGATATCGACCAAGGCGTCTGTTTGCCTTGAGTTTCTATCTCAACGCGCGAACGGACGCGGGTGAACACGTCGTCGATGTCGCCGTTGAGCTTCGTCTGAGAGATAAACCCCGCCAGCGCTTCCGTGAACCAACTGTTCCGGCCGTTCGGATTGTCAGCGGCGACGTGATTCGGGCTCGTGGAGTATGCAATATACGTTTCCTTGCCCGCATTCAGAGGGTTGGCAAGTCCGCCTTGCAGCGACTGCGATTCCGAGACCGGATTGCTACGGCATGCGTCCACAATGAAAATCGTCCGCTTGGCTCGCGAGCGTTTGATTTCCTCGAATATCCTGGCGAGAGACAACGATCTGAACTTCGCATCAATGACGCTGTTCGCCGCCTGAAAATCGACCGGGATCAGAAAATTTTCATTCTCGATCTGCACCGCGTGTCCGGCGTAAAAGAACAAAACCGTGTCGGCCGGCCCGATGGCTTCGAGCAGGTCGACCGTGGACTGTTCCATCGCTACCTTACTCGCATTTTCGCGCAAGATCGTGCGGAAACCCGCACCTTGCAGGGACTTATCCATAGCCCGTGCGTCGTTGACAGCGTTCTGCAGGGGCCGCGATGAATACGCGTCATTACCGATGATTAACGCGATGCGTTTGCCCTGTTCCTCCGCAGCCGTTACGGACGCGGTTATGAACAGCAGGAAGCCGAGTGAGGCGGCCACGCGCGTCACCAGTGCTCCGCAAGTACCCGAGGTTAGCAGCATGGTCATCTCAATTACCTCGCGAGAAAAGTCACCTGCCGGGATCGCCCGTCAATCGTAGGGTCCTTGTCGCAGTTTGCCGAGACGAGGCGGTCTCCGTTGTAGGTGTACTTGATGCGCGATGTTTTGCCTTGACTTTGAATGTCTTCCGACACGAGCCGGCCTTCTTGATACTGCATCCGGCGGACGTACATTTCTTCTTTGTTCTTTATGTCCCCATCACGTATCTGGTATCCATGAACAACCTGAAGCTGTAGTCCCTGCCATTCGAATTCGACCAATACGTTTCCCGTCGCCGACTTAGGATCGGAGATAGAAACGGCCTGGCTCACGCGACCGGCGCCATCGTAGGTCAACCGGAAATAGTGGATCTTCTCCCAGATGAAAGGGTGAAAGAATTGATTGCCCGCAATTCCAATTGTCACGTTTTTCCCAGTGAGACGCTGGATGGCAACAGGATCAGCACTCGGGTTGTTCAGTATTACTAACGAGGAGCGCTTGAGCGCCTCATCTTGGTCGGCAACGGGCGGGGTCCGCGCACCGCTGTCATAACCCACCGACGCCACCTGCGGCACGCTGGCGTCGTATCCGAAAATCATCTTCTTCTCGCCGGTCGCATGCTCAGGTTTATCGAAGCTAGGCGTAATGGATCCCAGCCGGTTACCATCCCATTCAAAGGTTTCCTTCAACTTGTTCGAGGCGTCGACGTGTTCCACTTTCGCCTGGAACGCGAGACTGATTGGGCAATAGTACACATTGGCCGGAAGACGCTTGCCCGACATCCAGTTCGGCTCGCCCTTTTCAGCCGGGGCGATGTCGGTGATAAAAGGCAACAGGCGGCGGACAGCCTTTCTTTGCTCGGCATTCACGTCGAGCGTGTTCGATACGTCCAGGTAGCGGGCGAGGTATTGCCGGCTGTCCTTGCGTTCACGCGTGATGAACGATGCCATGCCGGCATGATACAGCAGATCCGCATCGTCCTCTTTCGCCCGTAACCCTTGCAGCGCCAGATGGCGAACGCGGTTGAACGCTGAATCGGCCCAAGCCGTCGCGAGTTGCGATTTCAGATCTTCCAGGCTGCTGGTGCGCTGAAACATCAACTCGTTACGGAGCTGGCTGGCTTTCTGGCGCTCTTCATCGACGGCGTGCTTGTCGTATTCGTCGAGCGCTGCGAGAGCCCGCGTAAACTCCCGCTGGTGCCCCAGGATTTCAGCCTTCTTCAGCAGTACCGAAAGCGATTCTTTATCCACACGTTCGCCTTCCAGAACCATCTTCAGCGCCAGATCCAATTTATTCTCTTCTTTATACCGGGTGGCGAAGAGCAGAGCCTGATTGATGGCTTCCCGCTGGCCGGCGCTCAATTGCTTTCGTTTCCCTTGTTGATCGATGGCAACCTGGCGCGAGTAGTCGGTCCAGGCCATCAGAGTGCGTTGTTGCAGGTTGGAATCGGACGGCTGCCGCGCGCCGGCCAGACGGAACTCCCGGAATGCGTTACCGTAGTCGCCGGCCTTCAACCGTTCTTCGCCCGCCTGGCGGTGCAGTTGCAGGCTCTCTCCCAGCGCCTTCAGGTGAGTCTTCATCAATTCGGGAAAGGCGTTATGGAACCGTTCGAAATCCCGATCGCCCAGCAAAAATGCGTCCCATTGCCCCCCGGCCGAAAACGCGCGCAGGATCGCGGTTCTCTTGTCGAGCCATTCATTGCGGACGGCCAGCGCCTTGCGCAAGCGGACGTGCTCCGGCTCGTTCGGGTAGGCCACCTGGGATAGCTCGGCTATCTTCAGCGCCTGCTTAAATACATCCAACCCGGCCGAACTGTTCTCAAAATCCTCATATCGGGAACGCATGGATTCCCGGACATATTTCTCAACCGGCGCCATGGCCGGGTCGGCCGGGAAGGCATTCACCGCGGCTTTCAGCAGTTCCAACTGTGCGAGGAAGGCTTTGCCTTTGCCGCCTATAATCTCGAGCGCGGACTCGCTGGTGCATAGCCGGGCCAGTCCCTCCACGCCTTCGGGCAGGAAAGCAATGAAATCAGTGGTCGGCACATCTACCGGAACCTTATCGGAAGCGGATTTCTTATAGGAGAGTTTCGCCGCTTTCCAGTTCTCCCCGGGCGTTCCCGTCGCGTTCTTCGGGCCATTGGCCGGGAACAAATACACAGCGCTTTTCCCGTCGTACGCCAGCATCGTGTCCGACTCGCGCTCCTTCAACAGAGTTGTGTTCAGGTGAACCTGGCGGAGTTTCCCCACGGGACCGGTGAGCTTGGGCTGATTCCCGAGGCCGAGAGCTTTGTCCTTCCCGTTGACGTTCACGGAAATCGCCTGTGGGAACTGTAAATCCTTCCCACCATTCCGGACGATCAATAGACCTGCTTGGGAGGCTATGCAGATAGTTAGGAAGGAAATTGTGACTCTCACACCTGCGTTTGACTTCATAATCAACTCATCACTCGACACACACATCGGCGAGCCTGCATTGAGAAACGGCGGCAGCAATGAGTGTAGCCCGGCTGTTGGCGGGATTTCAAGTAGATTCTTCGCTTCATCGGTACACCTGCCGTTCCAACCTGATGCCGATCACTGTTCCGAACTACGGCCTTAAAACCGATCGGCTTCGCTCCGCAATACGCATCCCGGTATCGACTACGGCGTAAAGTCGTCTTGCCTGTCCACTGATTTCGAGAAAACGGCGCACTGCGTCTTAACTGTTTGGGTCAGACCACAGGGATAAGCATAGTCCTGAACAAGAGCAAACACCACCCCCATGTAGCACGACAGCTTCAGGGACGAAGATTGTGCAAAGTCAGGATTTGCGGCGTGCCGGATACTTTGGCGGGGATGCGGAAGGCCGCTGGAGTAAGACCACTACCTGGGACCACGTCAATTTCTGCTTTCCTTTCCCTGTCCGTCACGGTCATCCGGGAACCGCAATTCGCCCTGAAGCCGTTCCCCGGCAACTTTTCGTTAGCCAGTTGAACATCCGGCACAATAATCTCTCGACATCTTGTAATACATCGGCTTCTGTTCTGTGTTATGCTAGCGAGGTACACAAATTTAAACGATTAAGGTAAGACGAGGGGTTTTCACTCTAGCATGGCACTGGCGGCTGTTCTTAAATCGGAAGTAATTTCCAAATACAAAGTCCACAAGACCGATACGGGTTCGTCTGAGGTACAGATTGCAATCCTGAGCCAGCGTATTCTCCAGCTCCAGGACCATTTCAAAGCTCACGGCAAAGATCATCATTCCCGCAGAGGTCTGCTGATGATGGTTGCCCGGCGCAGGCGTCTTTTGAAGTATCTCAAGGAGAGAACTCCGGAACGGTACAAGACGCTCATTTTGAGCCTCGGCATTCGCCGCTAGTAACTTAGAGAGTGAGCTCTTAAAGGTGCAGGCGGCTTAGGCCGTCTAACAACCGCTCCCCGGTGGAGCGGCCCATCCTCCACGATTTACTCCCAGTCTCCTCTTAATCCGATGCAGCCGGACTCCGGCTGCGATTGGAGGATATCCCTATATGGTTCACACCATCGAAATCGACCTGCACGGTCGAAAGATTACTTTAGAAACAGGAAAAATGGCAAAGCAGGCTAACGGCGCGGTCGTCGTTAGCTCAGGCGAGTCTGTAGTTCTCGTCTCCGCTTGCGCCAATGAAGAGCCGAAGCCGAATGCGAGCTTCTTTCCCCTCACGGTAGATTACCGTGAATACACTTACTCAGCCGGCCGGTTCCCTGGCGGCTTTATCAAGCGCGAAGGCCGGCCCTCGGAAAAAGAAATTCTGACCAGCCGCATGATTGATCGTCCCATTCGCCCGCTGTTCCCGCAAGGCTTCTCCTGCGAAACTCAAGTGATCGGAATGGTTCTCTCCGCTGCTCCGGATAGAGATCCGTCCACACTGGCAATGATTGGCGCTTCTGCCGCCCTCGCCATCTCTGAAATTCCTTTCCATCACGTGCTAGGCGCGGTTCGCGTTGGCATGGTGGACGGTAAGCTCATCGCGAATCCTTCCTACGAAGAAACCAAGATCTCCGCGCTGAACATCGTTGTTTCCGGTACTGCCCACGGCATCGTGATGGTGGAAGCCGGCGCTAAGGGAGTCTCTGAAGACGACGTCCTGAAGGCGATTGAATTTGGCCACGACTGCTGCCGCAAAATCATCGCCGGGATCGGCGAACTGGTGAAACTTGCCGGCAAAACGAAGCGTGTGTTTACCTCGCCGGTGATCAACGAAGAACTTCTTGCCAAGACCTCGGCCGCCTATCGCGTGGATCTGACCGATGCGATGAATACCGGAAAGCATTCGAAGATAGATAGCTATCACCGCATCGCCGAACTGAAAAAGAAGTCCCTCGAAGGCCTCGCCGTTGAGCAGGTGGATGAAGCGAAGAAGATTTTCGACATTTTGAAAGAGCGGATTTTCCGCGACGAAATGTTGAAGGTCCGCCGCCGTCCCGATGGCCGCGCGTTCGACGAAATCCGCGATATCACCAGCGAAGTCGGCATTCTGCCGCGCACTCACGGTTCGGCCCTCTTCACTCGTGGAGAAACCCAGGCATTAGTTACCGCGACGCTCGGCACCAAGGACGATGCGCAGCGCATCGAACTGCTGGACGCTTCTGAATCCAGCAAGCGGTTCATGCTGCACTACAATTTCCCGCCGTTCAGCGTGGGTGAGGTTGGCTTCATGCGTGGAGCCGGTCGTCGTGAAATCGGGCATGGTGCTTTGGCCGAACGCGCCTTGGCCGCTGTGATCCCCGATGAAAAGGGGTTCCCGTACACGATCCGCGTGGTCAGCGACATCCTGGAATCGAACGGTTCCAGCTCGATGGCTTCGGTCTGCGGCGCAACGTTGTCTCTGATGGACGCCGGTGTGCCGATCTCGGCTCCGGTGGCCGGCATCGCGATGGGTCTGGTAAAGGAAGGCGATGCTTACGCCATTCTGACCGACATCGCCGGCGCCGAAGATCATTACGGCGACATGGATTTTAAGGTCGCTGGAACCAAAGAGGGCATCACTGCTCTCCAG
>JANYCV010000069.1 GCA_025360145.1 Acidobacteriaceae bacterium | reverse complement strand
GCGGCGACATCCACGAGGCGGTGATGGAAGTGCGGGCGCAAGGGCTGCTGGTGATCAGTCTGAACATGGCTGGCAGTGTCCCCGATGCGGCCGACCTGGTTGTAACAGACCCTGTGCAGGCGGGTGTGATGGCGGTGATGGCTGTTGCTGAAACAGCAAAATTTAACATCCAGAGGTTGACCCGGCGCGTCTTCTAATTGCAAACATGACCCTGTCGATTGTCATCCCGGCGATGAATGAAGAACGAGGCCTGGGGGACACGCTCGACGCTGTCCCGCCGGGAGTCGAAACCATTGTCGTAGACGGGGATAGTACGGATGGCACGGTGCGGGTTGCCGAAGGGCGCGGCGTTCGCGTCATCCGAAGTGAACGGGGGCGCGGGGCGCAGATGCACGCAGGAGCGAGGGCTTCGAGCGGAGACGCCATCTGGTTCCTGCATGCCGATACTGTTCCCCGCGGCGATGCTCTGGATCGGATTCGGCAGGCGCTGGGCGACCCCGGGGTTGCGGCAGGGAACTTTGCGCTCCGGTTCGAAGGTGCAAGCTTCGGGGCGCGTTTTTTGAACCGGCTGTATCCGATGCTGGCCGGGATCGGCCTGCGATATGGCGACTCTGGAATTTTTGTACGGCGGACAGCCTATGAAAGAGTGGGGGGATTCGCCGCTTATCCGATTTTCGAAGACCTGGACTTATTGCGGCGTCTGAAGCCGGAGGGGCGGTTTGTTACGCTTCCGGGGCCGCTGGTCACCTCAGGCCGGCGCTTTGAAGGCCGGAATTTCGCTGTGGTTTTCGGGCGGTGGGTTGTGATGCAAATCTTGTACTGGGCAGGCGTCCATCCATGCCGGTTGGGTCGCTTCTATGAAACTATCCGGGAGCCCATCCGCTAATCGACCTTGAGTCCGTATTCTCTGAGGAGATCGGTTTTCAGCGAGTTTCCGTACAGGCGAATCCAATATTGGCCGGAGGGCAATTTTTCTCCAATGGCCACATGCAATTTTGACGATTTAGGTTCGTTCGTGTAATTCCGGATGATTCCGCCGCCGCTATCAACCAATTCAATGGTATAGAGAGGCGACGCAGGCAATTCGGTGACGTCCAATTGAAGATCGATCGGCGTGTTCGCCTTGGCATGTGGGACGGAGGATTCCGAGCCGCGGACCGTGCTCAATTCCAGACGTTGCGGCGTTGAGGAAGAGAACGGCAGGAAGCTGAAGATTACGACTGCGGCCGCCACGGCCGAGAGGCCCGCCCATGCCGAGCCTGGGTGGAACGTGAAGAACGCGCGAAATCGGTCCCACGCGGTGGGCGGGTCATCCTTTGCCAACTTGGCGGCTCCGCGGACCGCATGAACGAACTCGTCCATTTTTTCGACCTGTTCCTGGCATATGCCACACAGCAGCAGATGCTCTTCCACCAAGGCAACTTCCGATTCCGCCAACTTGCCCATCGAGTAGCTTTCGATTCTGTCTTCTGTTAAATGGGAACTATACATAGTCTCTCCAGAACCCCATCGACTCCAATACTAGAGCCGCCAGCTTTCATTACACAGAGTGGGTTGCACTCACCATTGTTCTCAAGAAATTTGTGGCGATCGACTTTTTTTGCAATTTTCTTTTGCCCAGTTCGCCAAAACGAGCCTTGGCACGGGACTTCAGCAGACGGAACTGCGTTTCGCTCAGATTCATATCGGCGCAAATCTGCTCTTGGGTTTGTTCGTGCAAATAGAAGCGAGTCAAGATGTCCCGGTCGCGGCTAGACATGCTGCGCAGCACCTGGATCATCAGATCCTCGTTCTGCCGTCCGATGGCTTTTTCCTCCGGATTACGCTTGGCATCGGCCACGACCACGCCCGATTCCATGTCCGTCTGATCACGCCGCGTCTGCACCGCGTCATCTATATAAGCGGCAACCTGACGGCGTACTACGGTCCGGACAAAGCCCATCAAGCGCTCTGGTTCCCGAAGGTCTCCCCGGCGGATGGCATGGACGACGATCAAGAACGTATCATGCACCTTGTCGTCCAATTCCTGGGGTCCCAACTGCCGGCAGAGGTAAAAACGTATCCCCTTTGAAAACAGGCGGTACAACTCCGTCATACCATCCTCACTACCAACTCTGATTCTCTCTACGAGAGAAACCCAATCCGTGGACGAAGTCGCGTTTACGGATTCCGATTCAGACCCGGAACTTGGAGGATCGGGTGGAGGCGCAGTATTCATCCCGCCTGTATCTTGCGCCATATCGCGATCAACAGTCAACATTCATCAGTCCTTTCCAACCACAAAGAAGGCTGCCCAGAACTTCGGCTCGGCACGCCAGGTTGCCGATCGCAGCATTCCAACTTGTGCAGTTTGCAGAGCATCGGCGGCGGATGCGGAAGACAGTCCGAGCGTTGTCGGGCGGAGGGACTGGTAGAAAGTTTGAAAGAGTGGGCCGGTGTCGTCCGGCGTGGGCCATTGGCTGGCAACAGCCGTACGGGCTCCCGCCAGCAACCAGGCACGGGTCAGGCCGAACAGACCGGCGCCCGGGAGTGCTTTGCCGGTTCCGGAGCTGCAACCGCTGAGCACTACTAAACCTAAGGGATAGCGCCAGTTGGAGATTTCGCTGATGGTGAGAAAGTCGGGCTCGCCGGCGGCGTCGATCCCGATGGCGATCATCGCTTCCTCGGGCTGTCCCTGCGGCTGGACGACGTGGGTGGCAAAGTGGGCCACGGTCGGCCCGGCCTTCAGATTCCGCTCGATTTGGGTTCGCCGGCACAAATCTCCCTGAAGCAAAATGGGTGGCGGCAAGGCGTCCGCTTGCTGACGCTCGCGTCTCTTTTGCCAAGCGGCAGCGGAGATCCGTACCTCGCGGCCGGTACCTACCAGGCGGGCGAGTTCGGGAGTCGTGGAGGTTGGGTTTGTTTGTGCAAAATGGAACAGCGACCGCCAGGAGAAGGATTTTCCCGAGGCCGAAGGCCAGCGGGAATCCGCAGTATTGAAGATGGGATCGCCGACTCCCAAAAACGGGCCTCCGGGCGATTTCCGCGGCGGCAGCCTCAACATTTCCGCGGATGGGAGTACGCGGAGTGAGTTCCGTTCGATCAAGTAAACGGCGGGACCCGGCCCGGAAGAGGTGACCAGGGCCGGGACCGGCATTGCAAACAGGGTGTCGTCGAGAATGAGCAGCCAACGCTTCTTGTTGATTACATTGATATTGACGGCTCCGAAGAGAGTTTTGTAGAGTTCCTGGCCCTGTGATTTGGCACCGGATGCGCCGGTTCGGACGGCCTCTTGAAAGACGCGAACCGAACTGGAGATCTGCGCGCGCCGGGGCAGGGTGTGGACCTCGAATCCTTGTTGGGTAAATGCCCATGCGTATGATTCCGTTTCTCCTAGGTGAAAACTGATGAGGGCTTCGTCGCGGGTGATAAGGCCCTGAATAGGTATTAGTGATTTAACTGAGCCAGAGTTCTCATTTATCCTATGAGAATAAGTATCAAGGGAAGCGGCGGGTACTGTAACTTGGGATTCGATCTGGGCTAACTGGAGGCGGAGGCGCTGGACCGCGGACTGTTCTTGTGGTGCGCTTTTACGGAACAGAACGATTTCGGCGCGGCGCAACTCCTCGAGTGTTTGCCAGTATTCGGGTGGAAGCTTTCTTCCGGCGTTGAGCCGCTCGCGGAAGCTAACGGCGCGATTCTCTTCCGCAGCCAGAAACATCTTGTAGGCCAGGGCGGGAGAGTTGTTTTGGGCATGGAGCTTCATGCCGGTTTCGATGTAATCGGCATAGAGATCCTGAAGCGTGACTTCCGCGCCGGTTCGAGAGACGTCAGTGGATACTACGTCGAGGCGCCATTCGTTTGCCAGGAGTATGGCGGTTTCGAGTTCGGCAAGCGCGCCGGGAAGGTCTCCGCCGGCTGCTCGAGCGCGGCCCAGATACTTGTAGAAGACCATGACCGGGAACCCGATGGGTTGACGCCGGGCGACTGCGATACCTCCCTCCAGGAATCGAATGGCGGATTGCCAGTCTCCCTGAGCCAAGCGGAGCATTCCCAAATCGATATAGGAACCAGCTGGACCGCCGACCTTGGCTGTCCTCCGAAGATAGAATGCGCGGGTGTAGGCGTGATCGGCTTCGGCGAGTTCTTTGCGGACCAGATGATGATGGCCGAGTCCACTCCATGCCTCGACGCTGGCATTGGTATCTCCAAGATCGTCCGCCGCAGAAATGGCGGCAGCGAAGTACTGCTCAGCCTCAGCGGCATTTCCTTGCGTACTTTTTGCATTCGCCAGATTGATAAGAACGTGCGGAAGGTTGTCCTTGAGCTCGGCCCAAGGCATGGAAGCGAGAGCTTCCTGCATAGACTGAGAAGCGGAAGCCAGATCGCCCATGCGGCTGTAGGCGGTATAGAGATTGGTGGAAACCAGAGCAGCCGTCGCCCAGTCCGCGGAGGCGGCTGAGAGCTTGCGGGCCTCCAGATACTCGGCTACGGCCGCCTGGTATTCGGTAGTTAGTAAGTGGCAATTGCCCAGACCATGAAGGAATCTGGCTTTCACGCGAAGTTCGTGGCGCGCGGTTGAGAGCGTCAGCCCCTTCCGATAAAGGGCGGCGGCATGGACGAAGTCCCGGGCCGCAAACAGTTTATTCGCCGAGACGATGAGCTCACGAAGATCGGGTGGAGTAACTGGCGGTGTGGAAGATTTGGGCGGAGATTTACGAACGGTGCCGACGGTTGGAACAAATAGCGCAAGCAATACGAATAGTAAGAAAATACGCATGATCCGATTTTTCTAACATGATCACGGAATAACGCTGGAGCCCCTAGAAGTATCCCGAAGGAATACTTCTAGGAAGCATACCAGATGAGCCTCACGATGGAGATTCTCCTAATGTGTGGATTGGATTCAATGCGCCAGTGTAACGCACTGTGGTCTTTACGACCAGATTAGAACCACAGGAAGAAAGTGGGGATCAGCAGTGTCGGATAAGGCATCTCGTCCATGTTAGTAATGCTCCTTTCGCCGAGTAATTTGAGTTTAAGCGTCTCGGCTGATTCGAGATTAGGCGGGGGAAGGGTAAGCCGGGAAAAACTTTCCCGCTAAACGTTTGAAAACGTTATGTCGATTTTTGAAAAGACTTGTGAACGTTAAAAACTTCATCGGCGGGGCGGCGGGTAGGAACCGATGGCGCGGATTTGAGATTGTGAAAAAGGGCCGGTTTGG